>CAIYCP010000310.1 GCA_903924715.1 uncultured beta proteobacterium | reverse complement strand
CACGATGTTTTTAAGAATGGCCTCACGATCAATCGCATGCGCAATCGCCTTGCGCACCCGAACATCTGCCAGCTCGGGGGCCGGAGTCCCTTCACGGGAGTTCATCTGCAAAAACGCGATGCGCATGGTGTTGCCACTTAACACCTGTAAGTGCGGAATGCCTTTGAGCTTTTCAGCCTGATCTTTGGGTACGTGCATAATCAGATCTTCGCCACCCGCCATGACTTCAGCCATTTGTGTTTGGCGATCTGGGATGAAGCGAATTTTCACTTTGCCGATTTTTCCTGCGGCTTTTGGTGAGTCTTTAAAGTAATTGGCATTGCGTTCGAGCGTGACCGATTTGCCGGGTACATATTCAATAATCTTGTAAGGGCCCGAGCCAACCGGTTTGGCATTCATGCCAGTAGGGCCCACTTCTTTGTAATATTTTGCTGGGTGAATTGCTAAGGTGGTGGATAAATAATCGATCGCTGCAGGAAATGGCTCTTTGCTAATAATGCGAACTTTGAATTGATCAATTTTTTCAACCTTTTCGATCCAACGCACATTTGCTTGCGTGGTGGCTTTGTTTGCCGGATCTGAGACGTAGTTCAGGGTAAATACAACTGAATCTGCATCAAAGTCTTCACCATTGTGAAACTTGATTCCTTGGCGCAATTCGAATTCAAGTGTGCGCGGATCGATTTGCTTCCAACTTTTGGCAAGCTGGCCCGTGTATTCGTTGGTGATGGGGTCGCGATAAACCAGAGTATCCCAGACGTTGGCAGCGATGATGACGCCGATTCTGACATTGTTGAAATAGGGATCAATATTTTCGGGTGCTTGATCGTACGCCATGCCTAAGGTGTCGTTGGCTTTGTTTGCGAAGCTGGGTTGCGTGGTGGTGAGACCCAGCGCTAGACAGCCACCGGCCAAGACAACCCGAATCATGCGCGATAAAAAGTTTGATGCTGCTAGGGGAGGGTGTTGGTTCATGATGTCAGGCTCCTGGCGGTTGAGATCAACAAGCAAGTTGTATGCCACATTATAGGTGTGTGAAAGGGTGAATCGGTCTATTCTGTTATAAAACGGTCTTGGCTTTCACTCTTTTAAAGGTGCTTGATGCAGAACCCGACACTTGAGCAGGCGATACAGTTTGCGATTGAACATGAAAGCCCCTGGAGTCGCGACTGTACCTCGCCCAATTGGGGTGTTCACCATCCCGACCCAGTGCCCTATAACCGCTTGCGTGGCCCGGTGCATGATCGTGGTCCCGAGTCGGGCACAATTTTGCTGAAAGGTAAAACCCTGACCTCTTGGGGCGAACCTAAACGGGCCGACCTGACGTTTAGTGTTGCCAAAACCTACCTTGCGTTATTGGCGGGCGTGGCCTTTGATCGAGGTTTGATTAAAGACGTTCATCAGCCAGTCGGTGACACGCTGAAGGGGATCGGTTTTGATTCGGGCAACAACGCCTTGATCACCTGGGAGCACATGCTGCAACAAACCGGTGAGTGGGAAGGGACCTTGTTTGGTCTGCCTGATCAGGTCGATCGTTATCGTGCGGTCACCTTCGCAGCAGCGCCCGATGGCAAGAAAGGGGATGCGCGGCCTTTACAGCCAGCGGGTACGTATTGGGAATACAACGACGTCAGAATCAATCAACTGTCGCTTGCCCTTTTGCATCTGTTTCAGCGTCCCTTGCCTGAGGTGTTTCGCGAGGCGATCATGCAGCCCATCGGTGCCTCAGACACTTGGAACTGGGTGGGCTACGACGACGCCTGGGTTGAAATCGCAGGCAAGCGTGTGCAGTCTGTACCCGGCGGCACGCATTGGGGTGGAGGCATGTCGATCAGTAGCGATGATCAAGCTTTGGTCGGCCAGATGTTGCTCGACAACGGAATGGTAAAAGGCAAGCGTGTACTGTCAGCCGAATGGATTAAACGGATGCGCTCACCGTGTGCGATTGCGCCGTTTTATGGTTATTTGGTTTGGCTCAATGATCAGTGCAAAGTGTTCCCAAGTTTGCCTGAGTCTAGTTATTTTGCGGTGGGTGCGGGTAGTTCGTTTACCTGGATCGAACCTGAGTTGAACATGGTGGTGATTATTCGTTGGTTGAATTCGGCGCATGCAGATGCTGTGTTTGGAAAAATTTATCAGGCGGTCAAGGCGTTGGTGTAATAAAAGCCGCAGTGGCATCTATACTGTCGTTCTGTAGATGGATCAGATTAAAAGTAGCGTTTTTACAAAAGGATCATCATGCGTACCTTCCTTCTTTCAGCGGCAACGACTGCGCTCGCACTGACGCTGACCACGGGTGGTCAAATTATTGGTGCTGCGTTTACGGCGCCGGCTTATGCGCAAACGACGCAACAAGCAGGCAGTTTGTCGATGCCTGAGTTGCAGTCCCTTATTTCGCCGATTGCGTTGTATCCAGACGCATTGCTTTCACAAATGCTGATTGCATCCACGTATCCCCTCGAGATCGCCGAGGCTGCTAACTGGTTGCGCAGTAACAACCATATGTCGAGCTCGGCCCTGCAAGATGCATTAAAGCCGCAGGCCTGGGATAACAGTGTGAAGTCGTTGGTCACGTTTCCTGATGCCCTGAATAT
>CAIYCP010000309.1 GCA_903924715.1 uncultured beta proteobacterium | reverse complement strand
TCAGAGAGCATGCGGGCAGATTTCACTGCGAGTCATCCACCAGAGAACAAACCATGCACACCGTAGATGTCGCGACCCCAGGCGGGCAATATCCCATTCGTATTGCGCCCGGCCGTCTTGAGGCCCTTGCCCAAACGATCCCAGCCGATGCGACCTCGATCGTTTTAATTACGAACCCAGTGATTCAGGCGCTGATGGGTGAGCGTGTCACAAAGGTGCTTGCGCAAACTGGCAAGCGCGTGGTGCCCGTTTTATTGCCCGACGGCGAAGCCTACAAAAGTTTAGAAACGCTGAATGTCATTTTTGATGCGATGTTAGGCGCACAACTTGATCGACGCACCGTGGTCGTAGCGTTAGGGGGTGGCGTGATTGGCGACATGGCCGGGTTTGCGGCCGCGGTGTATCAGCGAGGGGTGCGTTTTGTGCAAGTGCCCACCACGCTTTTATCGCAAGTGGATTCTTCGGTGGGCGGCAAAACCGCAGTGAATCATCCGTTAGGCAAAAACATGATTGGCGCTTTTTATCAGCCGATTGCTGTTGAGATTGATACCAGTGTGCTCAACACCTTGCCTGATCGTGAAATGTCTGCGGGCTTGGCCGAAGTGATTAAGTACGGCTTGATCCTTGACCCAGAGTTTTTTGAGTGGTGTGAAAAAAATGTAGGCGGCTTGCGTTCGCGTGATCCCGAGCTGCTTGCCCTGGCGATTCGCCGCTCATGCGAATTTAAAGCCTGGGTCGTTTCGAAAGACGAACGTGAAACCGGCTTGCGCGCGATTTTGAATTTAGGCCATACGTTTGGTCATGCGATTGAGGCGGGCCTGGGGTATGGCGAGTGGCTGCATGGCGAGGCCGTTGGTTGCGGTTTGATTATGGCGGCCGATTTGTCGGCTGAGCTATTCGGATTTCCGCAAAGCGACGTTCAACGTGTGCGTGCGTTGGTGCGCGCGATTGGCTGCCCGGTGCTTGGGCCACGTCTTGGCGGCGTTGAGCACTGGATGCAGTTAATGCGCGGCGATAAAAAGACAGAGGCCGGCGAAATCAATTTTATTTTGATGCCAAAAATTGGCGAAACGATTCGCCGTACCGCACCCGCCGAGGCAGTGGCGCGTGTGATCTTGCGCAATACCGCCTAGGGCAAAGCGTTTATACATCATGACAATACTCGCCGCGTATGCCTCGCACACCGAACAGAGCCGCGGCCGCCGCTATCAAGAGCCGGGCCCATCTAATCGCAGCGAGTTTCAGCGAGATCGCGATCGTATTGTGCACGCGACAGCGTTCAGACGACTTGAATATAAAACACAGGTGTTTATTAATCACGAGGGCGATCTTTTTCGTAATCGTTTAACGCACTCGCTTGAAGTCGCACAAATTGCACGCGTGTTAGCCCGTAGTTTGCGTTTAAACGAAGACTTAACCGAAGCGATCGCGCTGGCGCACGATTTGGGTCACACCCCCTTTGGTCACGCCGGCCAAGACGAGCTCAATGCGTGTATGCGTGAGCTTGCCCCGGATGCTGGTGGGTTTGAACATAACTTGCAAAGCCTGCGGGTGGTGGATGAACTCGAAGAACGCTATGCGGCGTTCAATGGAATGAATCTGTGTTTCGAGACGCGAGAAGGTATTTTGAAGCATTGCTCATTGACGCACGCTAAGCGTTTGGGCGAGGTGGGCCAGCGTTTTATTGATCGTACGCAACCCTCGCTTGAGGCGCAGCTGGCAAACTTAGCCGATGAAATCGCCTACAACAACCACGACATCGATGATGGTTTGCGCTCTGGTTTGTTAACGCTTGAGCAGCTGCAAACCGTGCCGATTTTCGCGCGACATTATGCGCAAGCCCTTAAGGCCTGGCCAGAGGTGGCAACGCGCCGCTTAGTGTCAGAAACGATTCGTAGCATGATTAATACCTTGATCACCGATGTGACCAACACGACTTCGGCGCGGTTGGCTCAGGCGAACCCTAGCACTGCGCAAGCCGCTCGGCAGTGCGGTCCGCTGGTCGCCTTTTCAGCTGAGATCAGGCACGAGGCAGACGTATTAAAAAAATTCTTGTTTGAAAATCTGTATCGCCACTACCAGGTGATACGCATGACGAATAAGGCACGACGAATCGTTCGAGAGTTGTTTAATGCCTTTGTGCAAGAGCCGCGTTTGTTACCGCCTGATTACTGGCACGATGATAAAACGGTTCAGGTCCGCGCGATTTCGGATTACATTGCAGGGATGACCGATCGCTATGCGATTCGCGAACATCATCGCTTGTTTCGGATGGAAGAACAGTTAGACTGAAGCTTGGCTGTTGCCAGGCGAAGAATTAAGTGTCAGGAGGGCAATATGAAACAATCAATCGATCACTTTATACAGCCGCACATTCGCGCCGCGCTACTTGTCTTAGCGGCAGTCGTGTTGACGAGTGTGACCGCGTGTTCACAGCGTGCCGCACCGATCGGCAACGCGGGTAATGCTGCGGCCGAGAGCGGCCCTGTGGCAATGGCCATCCCGATTGCTGCGCCAACTGATTTCTCAAGTTCATCGGCAGCGCCTGTGTCTGAGCCGACTGAGCAAACTCGCCCTGCGCCTTTTTCAACACCGGCCCCTGAGCCTAGCGCCAGCCAAATGGGTTCGGCTGTGGTGGTTAGTGGTGGCCCGGCCAACTTAGGCGAGCTTAAGCTTTCTCTGGTGCAAAGCTGCACGCCAACGCGCTCGGGTAATACCTGCAATCTTGTTTTTGTTGAGGCGCGTGCAGGACAAGATGCAGCCGCATTGACGCGTGATTATTTCATTCGGATCGGAGGCGAGGCCACGCCTAAAACAACCGTCGAAAGTCAGTGTTCGCCCGGCTGGGTCGCCTCGGTGGTTTCGCAGCAAGGCTCCGTGCAGGGCGGTGGCATGTTGCGCGCGTATGCGGCAGTGTGTGGTCATCCCAATGCTGTTAGTGCGTTGACGGCGGCTTTTAATATCTGCGATAGCCGTACGCAAGGGGGTTGCCGTCAGTCGAACCGCGTCAATGTTTTATGGGGGCGTTGGTCGGCGGATCAGCCAGGCGCGGGTACAGGCCAACCGGGCAAGCCGCTTGATGCCTCGGGCTTGGCAAGTGGACAACGCTGCGAGTCAGGCCTGCCGCTGCTTGAGTCGGTGCAGTGTGGCAGCAACGCGGCGTCGCAATTACGCTTTTTTGGTTTGCCTTAACGGCGTTGTAAGACGCGCCCAAGGTAGTGCCCGGTATGACTTGCCGGCGTCGCTGCAATCAGTTCGGGCGTGCCTTGCGCCACGATATTGCCGCCGCCGTCTCCCCCTTCTGGGCCCAAGTCAATCACCCAGTCTGCCGTTTTGATTACATCAAGATTGTGCTCAATCACGACCACGGTATTGCCCGCTTCGACCAGGTGATTCAATACTTCAAGCAACAGGGCAATATCCTGAAAATGCAGACCTGTCGTGGGCTCATCCAGAATATAAAGCGTGCGACCGGTACTGCGGCGCGAGAGTTCAAGCGATAACTTGACGCGCTGCGCTTCACCACCCGACAGCGTTGTGGCGCTTTGCCCCAACCGTATATAAGACAGGCCAACATCCATTAAGGTTTGTAGTTTGCGTGCGATCGCAGGCACGGCTTCAAAATACACCAGCGCTTGTTCGACGGTGAGTTCGAGCACCTCGGTGATGTTGCGTCCGCGATAGCGAATCTCAAGCGTTTCGCGGTTATAGCGTTTGCCGACACACACATCGCAGGGCACATACATGTCTGGCAAAAAGTGCATCTCAACTTTCACCACACCATCGCCCTGACAGGCTTCGCAGCGTCCGCCTTTCACGTTAAAGCTAAACCGTCCTGGGTCGTAACCACGGGTGCGGGCTTCGGGCGTGCCGGCAAACAATTCTCGAATCGGGGTGAACAGACCGGTGTAGGTGGCGGGGTTGCTGCGCGGGGTGCGACCGATGGGGCTTTGATCAACACTGATGATTTTGTCGAAGTGCTCAAGGCCCGTGAGGCCAGTGTAGGGCGCCGGGTCGGATTGCGCATGATGCAAGGCGCGCGACATCACCACAGCGAGGGTGTCATTGATCAGTGTGGATTTGCCTGAACCCGAGACTCCGGTGACACAGACAAACTTACCAGAGGGAATCCGCAGCTCAACAGACTTCAAATTATTGCCACGACACCCAGTGAGTGACAGCCAGGTTTGCTCTTCAGTAAAGGGGCGACGCTTTGGAAGTGCAATCGACATCGCGCCACTCATGTACTGCCCCGTCACAGAGTTGGGGTTTTGTTCGATTTGTGCGGGCGTGCCTTGCGCAACGATTTGTCCGCCGTGCTCGCCTGCGCCTGGGCCCATGTCGACGACCCAGTCTGCTTGTCGAATCATGTCCTCGTCGTGCTCAACCACGATCACACTGTTGCCCAAGTCACGCAAGTGATGCAGAGTGGCGATCAGGCGATCGTTGTCGCGTTGATGAAGCCCGATTGAAGGTTCGTCTAAGACATACATCACGCCGGTGAGCCCCGAGCCAATCTGACTGGCAAGCCGAATGCGCTGGGCCTCGCCCCCTGAAATCGTATCTGCACTGCGATCAAGCGATAAATAATTTAAGCCCACGTTATTTAAAAAGCTTAAACGCGCTTCGATTTCGCGCACGATGCGCTGGGCGATTTCTTGTCGAGCGCCGGTTAAGCGTAAGTCTTGAAACCACTTTAGACATTGCGAAAGCGGTTGAGCCTCAACCTCATAAATCGCGAGGCCTTGCTCTTGCCATTGTTGCGCTTCGGGCGTGCCCAAGAGCTGCTTTGGCGGCGCAATGATTTCAGAGCCAATGCGCACGTGACGCGCTTCGGCGCGCAAGCGTGAACCTTGGCAATCGGGGCAGATTTGTACGGCGCGATATTTGCCAAGCTCTTCGCGAACCGCGGCTGAGTCGGTTTCTTTCCAGCGACGTTCAAGGTTTGGGATTACGCCTTCAAAGGGGTGGCGCTTAACGCTGCTGCGACCTTTTTCATTCAGATAAAAAAATGGCAGCTCAACCTCACCCGAGCCACGCAGCACAATCTGCCGGATTTCTTCGGGCAGTGTTTCCCAACTTGTTTCAATATCGAACTCGTAATGGGTGGCCAGGCTTGAAAGCATTGAAAAGGTAAAGGCATTGCGTTTGTCCCAACCGCGAATCGCCCCCGAGCCTAAACTCAGTTCAGGAAACGCCACCACGCGCTTTGGATCAAAAAACCCCACATGGCCAAGGCCATCGCAGCCACTACAGGCGCCGACCGGGTTATTAAAACTAAACAAACGTGGCTCAAGTTCGGGCAAGCTGTGGCTGCACACGGGGCAGGCATAGCGGCTTGAAAACAAGTGCTCTTCGTTGGTGTCCATGTCGAGTGCAACGACCCGCCCCTGCGCAAGCGTCAGGGCGGTTTCAAAGCTTTCGGCCAGGCGTTGCTTGCTTTCAAGTTTGATGCGTAAGCGGTCAATTACCACATCAATGTTGTGTTTTTCGTTTTTGTTGAGCTCGGGCATGCTGTCCAGGTCAACCATCTCGCCATCGACGCGTACCCGCACAAAGCCTTGCGCTTGCAAGCTGGCGCACTCGTCTTCAAAGCTGCCTTTGCGGGTGCGCACCATTGGCGCCAAAATCGCTAGGCGCCGTTCGGCCGGCCAGGCCAACACGCTGTCAACCATTTGACTGACGTTTTGGGCCGCCAGTGGCAGGCCGTGTGAGGGGCAATAGGGGGTACCCACGCGGGCATAGAGCAGGCGCAGGTAGTCATGGATTTCAGTAATCGTGCCCACGGTTGAGCGCGGATTGTGGCCTGCCGCCTTTTGTTCAATCGAAATCGCGGGCGATAAGCCCTCAATCAGGTCGACGTCGGGTTTATCCATTAATTGCAAAAACTGACGGGCGTAGGCAGACAAACTTTCAACATAGCGCCGCTGCCCTTCGGCATACAGCGTGTCAAAGGCCAGCGAAGATTTGCCCGAACCCGAGAGCCCTGTGACCACCACCAGTTTGTGGCGAGGCAGGTCAAGCGACACGTTTTTGAGGTTATGAGTGCGAGCACCCCGAATACGAATTTCTTCCATGTGGCCTGTGTTGTGTTGTGTATTTCAGTTGCCGCTGCGTTTGCGCAAGGCAACTTGGTACTATAACGCCCTGACGTGACTATCGCGTACCCGCTCACCACTTTGAAGCAAGAGTTTGATGTCTGCCACTCCGTCGTTGTCATTAACCCCTACCGAGCGTCGCGCCAGTTTTGCGCTTGCGGGTCTGTTTGCAGCACGGATGCTTGGGTTGTTTTTGCTCTTGCCGGTGTTTTCGGTGGCCGCACTTGGGATTCCCGGTGGGGATGATCCGGCCCGGGTCGGTCTGGCCTTGGGCATGTATGGTCTGACCCAAGCCTGTATGCAAATCCCGTTTGGCCTGGCTTCAGATCGCTGGGGCCGGCGTCCCGTCGTCCTGGCAGGTTTATTTCTGTTTGTACTGGGCAGTGTGGTCTGCGCCCTGTCTCAGGACATTTTCTGGATCACGATCGGGCGGGCGATTCAAGGCTCAGGCGCGATTTCGGCAGCCGTCACCGCCTGGTTGGCCGATGCCACGCGACCCGAGGTACGCACCCGTGCGATGGCCATGGTGGGGGCCTCGATTGGCCTTTCTTTTGGTTTGGCACTGGTGCTGGCACCGCTGATTGTGGGGGTGGGTGGCTTACCCGGCTTGTTCTGGAGTATTGCTTTACTAGGGGTGGTGTGTCTGGCCGTTGCGCGCTTTGTGGTGCCTGTCGTGCCACGTCCGGCTAAGGTAGAGAAACTCTCTAAGCCAATGGAAGTGCTTACTCACATCGATTTATTGCGCCTGAATTTTGGCGTGTTTTGTTTGCATCTGATCCAGGTGGCGATGTTTGTGGTGGTGCCACCACTGTTTATTAAGCTGGGTGGGTTAAGTTCGGCCGAGCTCTGGAAAGTTTATTTACCGGTGATTTTTGGTTCGTTTATTTTTATGGTGCCTGCCATTTTTATCGCAGAAAAACACCGTGCCCATCGTGCAATGTTGCGGTTTGCTGTGCTGGGTTTAGTACTGGTTTGCGCGTTTTTGCCTTGGGCGAGCCGCGAGTTTTATTGGTTGGCCGCCGGGTTGACCGCTTTTTTTGTCATGTTTAACGTGCTCGAGGCCCTGCAACCGTCGTTAGTTTCGCGCGTGGCCCCGCCCGAACTGAAAGGTTTGGCGCTTGGTTTTTACAACACGGCCCAGGCCGCTGGTTTGTTTTTGGGCGGCGCCTTGGGCGGTACCTTGGTCGCGCGAGGCGGGTCAAGTGCCGTATTTTGGGCGGCCTGCGCTTTGTCGGCGCTTTGGCTATTTGTGACCTGGGGCCTGAAGCCTTTAACCGCCAAACACTAAAAACAAGCGTCCAAAGGCTTAATCCGCCTTGATGCCTGAGGCCTCTACCACCTTGGCCCAGCGCTCTAGATCCTGGGTTAAAAACGCTCTAAATTCTGCTGGCGAGGTGCCGCTTGGGGTGGCGCCCAGGTCTTTCATGCGCTTAACAACCTCGGGTTGTTTAAGGGCCACGTTCATGGCGGCATTCAGTTTGTTGACGATGGCCTCGGGCGTGCCCGCGGGTGCCAGCAGGCCGACCCAGGGCGCGGTTTGTTCAAAATCTTTGTAGCCTGACGCATCCATCGTGGGCACACCTGGAAACTCGGGCATGGGTTGGCTGGTTCCAACGGCCAAGATTTTTAAGCGCTTGTCTGCCACCATGTTGGCAAT
The DNA here is from genome assembly GCA_903924715.1 of uncultured beta proteobacterium. Classification (GTDB taxonomy): domain Bacteria; phylum Pseudomonadota; class Gammaproteobacteria; order Burkholderiales; family Burkholderiaceae_B; genus Zwartia. The sequence goes on along the minus strand of CAIYCP010000309.1, from coordinate 4,294 downwards.
GCCAATCATGGGATAAAACATAAAGGACACGCGACCTGCCATCACTTCGGTTAACGCGGGAGCATTGCCGCGAAACGGCACATGCAACATCTTCACGCCCGCAACAGTTGCGGTTAACGCGCCGGCCAAGTGTGCCGAGCCGCCATTACCGGCCGAGCCGTAGCTGATGCTGTCAGGCGTTTTTTTGGCGGCAGCCACTAGGTCTGCCACGCTGTTGTAGGGTGAATCTGGTGCCGTCACCACCACCAACGGCAATACCGCGCCCAAAGAAATCGGTGCAAAATTATTCAGTGGATCGTATTCGGCCTTTTCTTTAAGCAGCACGCGATTGACGTTATGTGAAAGCGACGCAAACAAAAGCGTGTAACCATCGGGATTGGCTTTTGCGACCTCTTTGGTGGCAATTAATGAATTCGCACCGGTGCGGTTTTCAACCACCATCGATTGCCCCAGGGTGCCGCTCATGTGTTGAGACACAATCCGACCAATGACATCTGCGGGCCCGCCTGCTGCAAAGCCAATCAAGACTTTAATCGTCTGGTTGGGGTAGGACGTGGTTTGCGCCGTCGTCCATCCGTGAATAGCAGAGAGCAGACAGAGCAAAAGAGCAGAAGCAGTTTTTTTCATGGCAATCCAGGACGGGGTGGGTGCAAAAAAATGAGTGCCCTGCAAGGCACTCATTTCGTCACAAGGGGTGTTTACGCTGCGCGCGGAAAATATCGATCCGCCATCACTTGGCAACGCTTAATAAACCGATATTCATCAGGGGCATAGTCGGCCACCGCGTTGTGAATCGTTCCCATGTTGTCCCACATCAATACGTCGCCGACGGTCCAGAGGTGACGATAGCGAAACTGGGGTTGCAACTGATGTTCAAACAAGAAGTTCAGAATCTCGTCGCTTTCTTTTTCGGGTAACTCGTTAATACGCATGGCATAGCCGGGGTTTGCGTACAAAATTTTGTTGCCCGTGATGGGGTGGGTTAAAAAGATTGGATGCGAGACAGGGGGCTTGGCTTTTAACTGTGCTTCAGTAAGCGGTGGGCGGGTGCAGCCAGGCTGCTTACGCATGTTTTCCCAAAACTTATTAAAGTCGTGCAGCACGGTCATGCCGTCAAGTTTGGTTTTCAAATCATTTGGCAACTCCTCGTAGGCCGCACGCATGTTTGAGAACTCAGTGTTGCCTAGCGGTTTACCATCGCGATGCGGAATTTCGATGCCATACAGCACGTTGGTGAACGCGATCATTTTGCTGTAAGACATATCGGTGTGCCAGTCTTGGCCAGCATCGGCTAAACCCAGCGGTTTGCCGTCAACCTTTTTATTCGACAAAATCATCACTTCAGGGAGGCCGGGGTCTTGATACATATTGGCGACGTTGACCTCAAGCGTGCCAAACGTGCTGCTAAAGCGGCTGAGTTGTGCCGAGGTCAGGGTTTGTTTTGAAAACCACAACACACCATATTTGCCCAACAGGCCTTCAATGGTTTTATATTGTTCTTCAGACAATGGCTGCGAAAGGTCGATGTTATCGACACGTGCACCAAGGCCTTGTCCGCTAGGGGTCGCTTGAATCATAGGTCTGTCCGTTCGGTTGGGTACAAAATCCGTATAAATAATATACCCCGTCTGGGCGTGCGGGGTGCATTTGCGAGGCTGGATAGGGTCTGATGATGCGAGGGCGCTATTGCGGGCGGTTTTTAGGCTAAAACCTGCCGTAAACTGTCGCTTAGCGTAGTTTTGCGCCTAGCACTGGCAGGCCGCTTGGATAATCATAACGTTTGGTGCGAGCCCGTGAGGGTATCGTTGAATCAGTTTTTAAGGAGCTCGGCATGGCCTCGGTCAATAAAGTAATTTTGATGGGTAATCTTGGACGCGACCCCGAAGTGCGTTACAGCCCAGACGGCGCGGCCGTATGTAATGTGTCGATTGCGACCACAAGCAGCTGGAAAGACAAAACCTCGGGCGAGCGCCGCGAAGAAACCGAATGGCATCGCGTGGTGTTTTACAACCGCTTAGCTGAAATCGCAGGTGAATACCTGCGTAAAGGTCGCCCCGTTTATGTTGAAGGCCGCATCAAGACGCGTAAATGGCAAAACAAAGAAGGTGTCGATCAGTACACGACTGAAGTGGTTGCCGACAACATGCAATTGCTAGGTGGGCGTGATGGTGGTGATGGTGGCGGTGCGCCAGGTGCTGAAGGTGGTTCAGGGGCACCACGTCCTGCAGCACGGTCGCAAGCGGCCCAGCGCCCAGCGGCACCGGTGGCTGGCGGTGCGAATCTGGCCGATATGGATGACGACATTCCGTTTTGATAGGTCTCAAACGTGTTCAAGAAAAAAGCTGCGTGAGCAGCTTTTTTTTATGCTTGAACCCTGCGCGAGGTTTGATTTAACCCGCCCCAAGCAGCACCCGCCCCAGCGCCATTGAAGCACCCGCCTGTGCGGGCTCGATGACCGGAATCCCAAGTTGTTGCTCAAGCCAGCCGCGATGTTCGGCCATGCCCGCGCAGCCTAACACCACAACGTTGGCCTGCTTCTCATCTCGCAGCCGTGTACCAACGGCCAAGAGCCCCGCGCGTGTGCGGGCCGAGTCCGACAGTTCAACGACTTGCATCCCCAGGGGTAGCTCACCGGCTACGCGGTCTAGAATCCCCATGGCACCAAAAGCGCGCAGATGTCGTGCAATCGACTGTTGCAAGATCGCGATGACGCCCACCTTGTGGCCTCGCGTCATGGCCGTGAACATGGCGCTTTCCATCACCCCCAAGACGGGTTTTGAGGTGGCTTCGCGTACGGCGTGCAGGCCAGGGTCGCTAAAACAGGCAATCACATAGCCGGCGGCAGCATCACCATGCTCAGCATCGAGTTTGCGCACGAGCTTGACTAAGGGCAGCGTGACGTTTTCAACATCAAGTTGGCACTGAATGCCGGGGGGGCCCTCAGTCAGCGTCAGGCTGCGTAGTTTGGGCCCACCTTCTACGCGTAGTGAGGCCAAGCCCGCGTCAAACGCATCCGTGACGGCTTGCGTTGAATTGGGGTTGATGATGAAGATGGTGCGATCCATGGCAAGAGTCCTTTAGCGCATTCGGTCGGTGCAAATCAATTTAACAGATGTGCGTAGGTCGACTTGTTGCTATGCTTGGCTGATAGAAAATATTGAGGAGACATCATGGACTTAGGAATTCGCGGCCGCACGGCCATTGTTTGTGCCTCGAGCAAGGGCCTGGGCTTGGCCTGTGCGCAACAGTTGGCACGCGAGGGTGTCGATCTGGTGATGCTCGCGCGCGGTCAAGAGGCGCTTGAAGCGGCGGCGCAGAGCATTCGCGCTGAAACGGGCGTGAAGGTCACGACGATTGCGACAGACATCACCTTGCCTGAAGGGCGTGCGAAGGTGTTGGCCGTGTGCCCGGATCCAGATATCTTGATTACCAACGCGGGTGGACCCAAGCCAGGTAATTTTCGGGAGTGGAGTCGTGAAGACTGGCTCGCAGCGGTGGATGCCAACATGATTACGCCGATCGAATTGATTCGTGCGACCGTCGATAAAATGATTGCGCGCAAATTTGGTCGTATCGTCAATATCACCTCGATGTCGGTCAAACATCCGATTGAGCATCTTGGCTTATCGAACGGCGCACGTGCCGGCTTAACCGGGTTTATTGGGGGGCTGTCGCGTCAAACGATCAAACATAATGTGACGATCAACAACTTGTTGCCCGGCCCGTTTGCCACCGATCGCCTGTTACAAACTACCGAAAAATTAGCGCGCGATAGCGGCAAAAATCTCGATGACTTTATGGCACTGCGCCAAGCCGCTGTGCCTGCCGGCCGGTTTGGTACACCCGCTGAATTTGGCCAAGCCTGTGCGTTTTTGTGTAGCGCGGGTGCTGGGTTTATGACGGGGCAAAACTTATTGCTCGATGGTGGTATTTATCCCGGAACGCTTTGAGGGCAGCGTCACGAGCACCCTGTATCCAGAAGGTGCTTTGAACTAAGCGCTGCGAGCATCCGAGTTAGACAGTGCTTTGACGTACCTCACATGGCGCGTTCGTGGGTGCTTCAGTGCCACTGGCTCGACTCAAGCGCTGTAGACCCGCGGCACTTGAGCGTTTTGGTTAATGAGCGCGTAGTTTTTCAGCTAAGTCGTGCAAGCTAATCGCCTGTGCACCATGGCGCAGCGGTATGACCTCGTTGCCCGGGTAAACCACGTAGCGTTGCTCAATCTCTAGGTCGTCACAAGCGGCGCTAATACCTTTTTCTGGGCTTGGTGTCATCGAGCGTTTCACTTCGATG
>CAIYCP010000308.1 GCA_903924715.1 uncultured beta proteobacterium | reverse complement strand
ATGAAGTGACTAAGGGGGTGGGTACGCTGACATTGAACCGACCCAAACGCAAAAATGCGATTGACGCAGTGATGCGCACAGAACTTAGAGATTTAATTTCGACTCTGCCGCATCAGCGCGATTTGCGGGCGCTCATCATCACGGGCGCCGGGGCGACTTTTTGTGCAGGAGGCGATATCAGTGCTATGGGCGAAGCGACGCTAGAGGCGCCTGACGGTCGCGATCGTATGCGGTACGACTATCTGTCGTGGATTGAAACCTTGCTGCGACTTGAAGTTCCAGTGATTGCCGCCGTTGAAGGCGCAGCCTATGGCGCTGGCTTTAGCTTGGCCTTGACGGCCGATATTGTTCTGGCTGCACCGGATAGCCGGTTTTGTTTGTCTTTTATGCGTTTAGGGTTGGTGCCAGATTGTGCGGTGTTGTATACCTTGCCGCGCATTGTGGGCGTGCAGCGGGCAAAAGAGTTGGCGTTTTCGGCGCGTGAGCTCAATGCCGAGCAGGCGCAAGCGCTTGGTATTGTGCTTGAAGTGACTCCGCAAGGGCGCACACTCGAGCGTGCGCAGCAAATGGCTGCAAGTTTGGCGCAGGCGGCGCCCGTTGCACTTGCGATGACAAAACGCGCTTTCAATGTGTCGTTAAATAGCAGCTTAGACACCATGATGGATATCGAATCCGCATCTCAGGGTGTTGCGCGGACGTCCGAGTGGCACACTGCTGCCGTCCAGCGATTTTTAAATAAGCAGCCTGCGGCGTTTCAATGGCCCAAGGCGATGGAGTAAACGTGTTTGAGACCTCGCGACAGCTGGGTCGAATCCCGGTTGTCGGGTTGCGTGGTGTCGTTGCCCTTGAACGAACGGCGTGGCTTAAGCAATTGTTGCGACACCCTTTAATGCAGGGGACGGTTGTCTTGACCTCTGAGGTAGATCGGGCTGCTGAGCTTGATTATGCTCGGGTTCAATACTACGAAGCTGCGAACGCAACTACCGCAGAGGGATGCCTGTGTTGCGGGATGAATCGTGGTCTAGGTGACGCGTTGCGGGCTTTATTTTTGCGTGTGCTGAGCAAACGTGCGCGCCCAATCGATCGGGTGCTGATCGATGCGACGGTCTTGGAGCCGGAGCAATTAGCGTTCACCTTCAAACATGCACCATTTTTAGGACAGCGCTATTGCTATCAAATGACGCTGACTGTGGTGGGTGCGAACGCTTTCATGGGTGACGCTTCTGAACCCGAGCCTTCGCAGACGTTGGTTTTTGACGAAAATACAATTTTGCGCACGAATTAAGGGCTCAGCAAGGGCAGCAGCCGTGTATTTTTAAATATTTGTTGAAGCGCTTGCCTAAGATACGGTACACTTACCGCGTTAACCTAAATGAGCCTTGGTTCTAGGTGACAGTTGTTCAGCTTAGCTCGAATCGCCAACTTTTAGATATTATGCAGCGCGATTCTGGGTATGTAGCCAATCACGCTTGGCGTGCGGCAGTGGTTTCGATCACATCGTTTCATTTTCAAAGATTTGTCTATTTTTCGCCTATCGCTTTGTTGCGCGCGTCGGACTAGATGATATTCATGGTCTTGATTGACGCATGAGTGCCCATGCTAAAGATTTAAAACGACAGTCACTTGGGTATAAGTGTTTTGGCCATTTGCGATGGCTGTCGTTGTTTGCAGTGCCGAGTAATCGCAATCCAGGAAACAAATGAACGAAATTCGTACAACACAAAATAAAACTGGCCGAGCGCAAAAAGCGATCGACCAGTTGTATTTGGTTGCGGGGGCAGGATTTGAACCTACGACCTT
>CAIYCP010000307.1 GCA_903924715.1 uncultured beta proteobacterium | reverse complement strand
GGGTTGGCGCGCGTCAAACGCTATTCATGGCGCAATAAAGTAGAGCAACTGCGCATTGAGCCCATCAGCCAAGCCTCTGCAAATCAGCGGGCGGGTCGTTGCGGTCGTTTGGGCCCGGGTGTCTGTATTCGTCTCTACGATGAACAAGACTTTAAAGAACGCGCCGCCTTTACCGACCCCGAAATCCTACGTTCTTCGTTAGCGGGTGTCATCCTGCGCATGAAGGCGTTGCGACTGGTTGAAATTGAAGAGTTCCCGTTCGTAGATCCTCCTTCAGGTCGGGCCATTGCCGATGGCTATCATCTGTTGCAAGAGCTTGGCGCGATTGACGCAGAATCAAGCGGCGCAAGCGAGTTGACCGCAACCGGTCAAGCCTTGGCAAAGTTACCCGTCGATCCACGCATTGGTCGCATGATTCTTGCGGCACGTGAGCAAAATTGCCTGACTGAAATGTTGATCATTGCAGCGGCTCTTTCGGTGCAAGACCCGCGCGATCGGCCGATGCAAGCGCGCGAAGCGGCTGAGCTTGCCCATGCTAAGTTTGCCGACGACAAGTCTGAATTTATCTCTTATATCAAGTTATGGCGCTGGTATCACGAACAGGTCGAGCACAAGGCTTCGCAGCGCAAACTCGTTGCGCAATTGCGTCAACAGTTCTTGTCGCCGGTACGTTTGCGTGAGTGGCACGATATTCATCGACAGTTGTTAGCGCTTGCCGGCGAACAAGGATGGCGCTTAAACCCAAGTGAGGCCACCTACGAGCAGTTGCATCTAGCGCTGATGTCAGGTTTGCTCGGTAATCTGGGCTTGCAATCCGATGAGGCGGGTCATTTCATGGGAGCCCGTGAGTTGCGGTTTTGGATCCATCCAGGGTCTCGACTGATTAAAAAAGCGGGTAAGTGGATCATGGCCGCCGAGTTGGTGGACACCAGTAAAGTCTATGCGCGTTGTGTCGCTAAAATTGATCCGCTCTGGGTTGAGAAAGTTGCAAAGCATTTGATTAAACGCTCTTGGAGCGATATACGTTGGGAGAAAAAAATTGGGCAGGTTGTTGCAAATGAAAAAGGTACGTTATATGGCTTGACGGTCTATTCTGGCCGACGGGTGAATTATGGGCCGATCGCACCTACTGAGGCTCGCACAATCTTTATTTTGCAGGCCTTAGTCACGAGCGATATCGATAGTTCATTGCCGTTTATTTTGCATAATCGCAAACTCATTGCCCAGATTGAACATCTTGAACATCAAACCAGACGTCCCGATATTTTGGTTGATGATGGCTTGATTCAGGCCTTCTACGATCGCCTATTGCCGAGCGATATCTATCAGCTCGTCTCGCTAGAGCATTGGGTAAGAGGCTTGCCAAAAGAACAGGCACAAGCCCTGTTTTTAACGCGCGAAGCATTGATGCGCCACGAAGCTGCTGGTGTGACAACCGACGTGTTTCCAAAGTTTCTTGATTGGCAGGGCACGCGTTTGGCGCTGGATTATCACTTTGAACCAGGCTCTCCACGCGATGGCATCACCCTGGCCGTTCCGTTGTTTTTTTTGAACCAGGTTGAAGCGGATCGTTGCGAGTGGTTAGTGCCAGGAATGCTTAAAGAAAAAGTACAGATGCTGTTGAAGTCGTTGCCGCAAAAAATTCGCCGACACTGCGTGCCTTTGCCTGAGTATGCGGCCGGGTTTTATGCGCGTTGGTTTGAACAGCTTGCAGCACCCGCGTGCTCGCTCATTGAAGCCATTATTCAAGACATGTGGCTGCAGCTCAAACTGCGACCGCTACTCACTGACTTCAAGTCTGAAACCTTGCCCGCACATTTGTTTATGTCATTTAAAGTAATCGATGAACATGGCCGCATGCTGGGTGCTGGCCGTAATCTGGCGCAGCTTAAAGCCGAGTTTGGCAAGCAAGCTCAGGCAACTTTTCAGCAGTTAGCCACGCGCGATCAAGATATTGCGAGTGTTTTGTCACAAGAGGATATTGTTGACTGGAGTTTTGGCGCATTGCCTGAACTACTCGAGATTCGTCGAAAGAATCAAACGGTTGTCGGCTATCCCGCTTTAGTTGATCGTGGTGCGAACTGTGCGCTCGATGTGTTTGATGACCCGCAAACGGCTAAACAAGCGCATCAACAAGGCTTGCGACGCCTGTTCAAAATAGCCTTGCGTGAACAAGTTAAGTTTCTAGAAAAAAATCTGCACGACCTCACCAAGTTGGGCATGCTTTATCTGACGCTTGGTACACAAGAGCAGTTGCGTGACCAAATTATTGATTGCGCGATTGAACGTGCCTGTTTGCCAGAGCCTTGGCCGCTGGATGCACAGGCCTTTGAGCTTCGTCGGCAAGCGGGTAAGCTTAAAG
>CAIYCP010000306.1 GCA_903924715.1 uncultured beta proteobacterium | reverse complement strand
AGCTTGCGGCATAACTCAGCACGACCGGAGACCGACATGTCGCACCCCGTACCCGACGCACACGGCCTAAACCTTTTTGAAGCAGACCCAGGCAGCGATCTGCTCGCCTGCTACCTTCCAAAAGAGTTGCATCAACACCTATTGCCCCATTTGCATCACCTGGGCGCCTTAGCGGGCTCTGTCCTGGATGATCTCGCTAGCTTGGCGGATAAACATCCCCCAACGCTTTCAGTGCGTACGCGTGCAGGCATTGATATTTCGCAGGTCAACAAACACCCCGCTTACGTTGAACTTGAACGCTATGCGTATCGCGAATTTGGCTTGGCAGCAATGTCACACCGTGCTGGGGTCTTAAACTGGCCTGCCCCGATGCCTCCCGCTGCTAAGTACGCGCTTACCTACTTATTTGTACAAGCTGAGTTTGGTTTGTGTTGCCCCGTTAGTATGACCGACTCACTGGCGCGCACGCTGCGTAAATTTGGTGATCCTACATTGGTTGAAAAAGTTTTGCCGATGGTGATCACGCAAGACTTCGATGCGTTGCATCAAGGCGCAATGTTCATGACCGAACAAAGCGCGGGCTCAGATGTCAGTGCCACTGAAACGCAGGCCTCGCTCGCGCCTGATGGTCGCTGGTTGCTCTCGGGTGACAAATGGTTTTGTTCAAACCCGGATGCTGGGTTTGCCATGGTGTTGGCGCGTTCAGAAAATGCGGCAGGTCTGAAGGGGGTGTCGCTCTTTTTGCTTCCCCGCACGCTAGAGGACGGTACACACAATCACTATCGAATTTTGCGTCTCAAAGACAAACTCGGTTCACGATCCATGGCCAGTGGAGAGATCCGCTTAGAGGGTGCAGTCGCTTGGCTGGTCGGAGAGCGTGGCCAAGGCTTTAAGCATATGGCCGACATGATCAATAATTCGCGCCTTTCAAACGGAGTACGCGCTGCAGGTTTAATGCGACGTGCGCTGACTGAAGCGCTCTACGTGGCAAAACATCGTCAAGCATTTGGCAAGCGCTTGATTGATATGCCGCTGATGCAGCGGCAGTTAAACAAAATGGCCCTCGCCACTGAGCAAGCACGCACGATGGTGTATCAAACGGCGCAGGCCTTAGCAGCCGCAGATCAAGACGCCGCCAAGCGCCCATTGATGCGGATCATGACGCCTTTAATTAAATTTCGCGCCTGTCGCGACGCGCGCAAAGTTGCAGGAGACGCCATGGAAGTTCGTGGCGGCTGCGGCTACATCGAAGAATGGAGCGATCCACGCATTTTGCGTGATGCGCACCTTGGGTCGATTTGGGAAGGCACCAGTAACATCGTCGCGCTCGACGTCATCCGCGCCATCCAGCGCGAAGACGCTTTGCCAGCTTTACAAGACCACGTCCAGACTCTCTTAGCCCAAGGTATCCCAGTCCACCCAACACTTGCACCGCTTCAGACTGAACGCATCAACCAAGCATTTAGCTTTGCCGCAGCAGTCGCGCAAGAAAACCGCTCAGAACAGGCCCGTCAGGCCGCCAGCGCCCTGTACAACGTCGTCACCATGGCCGCTATGCGCTGGGAAGCCCAGCAAGCGCAAATGCCCATACGCAGCCATTTGGCCGATTTGGTCCTCAAACATCGCTTAGCGGCAAGAGATCCGATTCAGGATGACGCGCTGACCGATCCGGCGCTGTGCCAATGGCTTTCCCACAAGATATAGCCGCTTGCATCAAACACACGCGATGCCCCGACACGATATGATGTCGGCTTAGACAACTCAGTTCCACTACTAGAGCAAAAAAACATGAGCCAAGCCCCCTCTCCTAGCGCCCCTCGTACTGGCGGTCAGATCCTTGTTGGTCAACTGGTCAGCCACGGTGTCAAACACGTATTTTGTGTGCCTGGCGAAAGCTTTCTGGCCGTGCTCGATGCCTTAGTCGATGTCAACATCGAAGTGACGGTATGTCGCCAGGAAGGTGGTGCCGCGATGATGGCGGCGGCTCAAGGGCAGCTCAACGGAGAACCGGGCATTTGCATGGTCACCCGCGGCCCGGGCGCCTCAAACGCGTTGGCGGGCATTCACATCGCCAAGCAAGACTCCACGCCAATGATCGTTTTTGTCGGGCAAATCGAACGCGGAATGCGTGAGCGCGAAGCCTTTCAAGAGATGGATTACCGGGCGGTCTTTGGCACGGCCGCCAAGTGGGCGACCGAAATCGATGACCCGGCTCGTATTCCCGAACTTCTCTCGCGCGCTTTTCACGTCGCAACCTCGGGGCGTCCAGGGCCTGTCGTGATCGCCTTACCTGAAGACATGCTGGTTGAGCTGGCTACGGTCGCTGACGCACCGCGTTACGAGCCTGTCGACTCAGCACCTGGCAAAGGGCAAATGGCCGATCTGGCCGCCCGTCTCGCCAAAGCGAAAGCACCCGTTGCCATTTTAGGTGGCACGCGCTGGAACGCTCAAGCCGTCAACGCGTTCGTCGCCTTTGCAGAGCGTTGCAAGCTACCCGTTGCGGTTTCGTTTAGACGGCAAATGCTTTTCCCGGCCACGCATCCCTGTTTTATTGGGGATGTTGGGATTGGTTTGAATCCGGCCTTGCTCAAACGTGTGGCCGAGGCTGATCTGGTTTTGCTGGTCGGTGGGCGCATGTCTGAAATGCCAAGCCAAGCCTATACGCTCTTTGATATCCCCGTCCCTAAACAAACGCTGGTACATGTGCATCCCGATAGCGGCGAACTCGGCCGCGTCTACCGTGCAGCGCTGGCAATCAATGCCTCACCCATTGCGTTCGCCTCAGAGTTAGCGTCAATCACGACCCCAGCGGCACAACCCTGGGCGGCTGACACCGCGACCATGCATCAAAGCTATTTGGCATGGAGTGATCCTGCACCCATTCAAACGCCCGGCGCGCTTCAAATGGGCGGCGTCATGCAATACCTTGAGTCAAAATTACCCGCTGATGCCATCATGACAAACGGCGCAGGTAACTTTGCCACCTGGCTACACCGCTTTCATCGCTTCACGCGTTTCGCAACGCAAGCCGCACCCACCTCAGGTTCGATGGGCTATGGTCTGCCAGCTGCTGTGGGCGCCAAGCGTCTATCGCCCGAAAAAACCGTCGTCTGCTTTGCCGGTGATGGCTGTTTTATGATGCACGGTCAAGAATTTGCAACCGCCGTGCAATACAACTTGCCCATCATCGTGTTGATTATCGACAACGGCATGTATGGCACGATTCGGATGCACCAAGAAAAAAACTACCCTGGACGCGTCTCTGCCACCAAACTGCAAAACCCTGATTTCGCAGCCTATGCACGCGCCTTTGGCGGACACGGCGAGCGCGTTGAAACGACCGAACAATTTGGCCCCGCGTACGAACGTGCCGTGGCAAGCGGTCAACCCGCAATTATTCATTGCCTGATTGACCCTGAAACGATTACACCCACCACGACAATCTCAAAATTGCGCGCGGCAGCACTCAAAAAATAAATCTAAGGCGACGACGGTTGAAAGCCACACAAACACCCCTCGTGCAAAGCATGTGGGTATTGAGCGCAGCATCCACCCAGCCTTGGTATTGTCTAATCATCAAATCGTAAACTGGAGCACGACATGGCCACTGAAGCCTCATTTAACTGGGAAGACCCCCTCTTGCTGGATAGCCAGCTGACCGACGAAGAGCGTATGGTGCGCGATGCTGCCCGCTCGTACTGCCAAGACAAACTCTTGCCAAGGGTCGTGAATGCCTTTCGCAACGAAAAAACTGACGTCGAAATCTTTACTGAAATGGGCGAGCTCGGTTTGTTGGGCGCCACAATCCCAACACAATACGGTGGTTCAGGCTTGAACTACGTCTGTTACGGTCTGATCGCCCGTGAAGTTGAACGCGTTGACTCGGGCTATCGCTCAATGATGAGTGTGCAGTCATCGCTTGTCATGGTGCCAATTAACGAATTCGGTAGCGAAGAACAAAAGCAAAAATATTTGCCAAAGCTTGCCCGCGGCGAGTGGATTGGCTGCTTTGGTCTGACAGAACCCAATCACGGTTCTGATCCCGCCGGCATGGAAACACGTGCAGTCAAAACTGCAAACGGCTACACGGTCACTGGCAATAAAATGTGGATCTCAAACTCACCGATCGCAGATGTGTTTGTGGTGTGGGGCAAGTGTGTCGGCGGCGATTACGACGGTCGTATTCGCGGCTTCATCCTTGAGAAGGGCATGAAAGGCCTCTCGGCCCCAGCGATCCACGGCAAGGTGGGTTTGCGCGCCTCGATCACGGGCGAGATCGTCATGGACAATGTCGAAATTGGCGACGAACAAATGTTGCCCGGCGTGTCAGGCTTGAAGGGCCCCTTCACTTGTTTAAACTCAGCACGGTTTGGTATTGCGTGGGGCGCGTTAGGTGCGGCCGAGTTCTGCTGGCACATGGCGCGTCAGTACACGCTCGATCGCAAGCAATTTGGTCGCCCCTTGGCCGCCAATCAGCTAATTCAGAAAAAGCTGGCTGATATGCAAACAGAAATCACCTTGGCGTTACAAGGCTGTTTGCGCTTGGGTCGCATGAAAGACGAAGGCACGGCTGCGGTTGAAATCACTTCGATCATGAAGCGTAATTCTTGCGGCAAGTCATTAGACATCGCTCGTATGGCACGCGACATGCTGGGCGGCAACGGCATCTCGGATGAGTTTGGTGTGGCCCGTCACTTAGTGAACTTAGAAGTTGTGAATACGTACGAAGGTACACACGATGTGCACGCCTTGATTTTGGGCCGTGCACAGACTGGCATCCAAGCGTTTTTCTGATCAAAAGCCTGCGGCTGCACGGGTAAGACGATCAGAAACACCCGCCCATCGTTCACCGGTGGGCGGATGCTGCCAAAGCAATTGGGCGTAGCCTTGTAAATCCAGTGACCGTAGCGTGGAATAAAGCACCCGACCGTAGGCGGCAGGATCGTTCGGCAAACAGATCCAATCGATTTGAGCAACGGCTTTCGTCTCGTTGCTTTGTGCAACGTGCGATACCACTGCCATACGCTGGTTTGCCGTCTGCGGCAGCCTCTGCGTCGCGACCCTTTCCACTTCAGATAATTCAATCAAACGCAAGGGCGTGTGCGGTGCGTAATGCGACTTCAATGCGCCCGAAACACGCGGCGCCCGCCCGTCGGGGTCAGATACTCCTTGACCCAACACCGCTGCGATTTGCGCGGCTGTGATATGCCCTGGTCGCAACAACACTGCACCGACCCCTTGCTCGATGCGCGATAAGTCAACGATGGTGGATTCAATCCCGACATCGCTTGCGCCGCCTTCGAGTACTGGCATACCTTGAGACACAAGCTCAGCGAACTCGCTACGCACATGATCTGCCGAGGTGGGTGAAACTTGCCCAAATTTATTTGCAGAGGGTGCGGCCACACCACCCTGGCCCGAGGTGCGCGTCGCCGCGAAACCTCGAAGCAGGGCCTGTGCCACCGGATGCGAGGGGCAGCGCAAACCAATGCTGTCTTGTCCACCACTAACTAAAGAAGAAATATTCTTAGCGCGCTTCAAAATCAGCGTCAGTGGGCCGGGCCAAAAGGCATCAATCAACAGTTGCGCCTCAGGGGGCACACTGGCAGCCCAATACAACAGGTCAGCCTCGGGTGTCACATGTACGATCACCGGGTGATTGGAGGGCCGGCCTTTTGCTCGGTAAATGCGCTCAACGGCCAGCGCACTTTCTGCATCCGCCCCTAAGCCGTAAACCGTTTCAGTTGGAAACGCGACTAAACCTTGACTTGCTAGCACCTGAACTGCGTGCGCAATGTCAGTCGCACTGGCCATAGATTGACTCACCTGAAGCACGTTAAGCCGCCACGGGCAAACGCAATACTTTGACAACCTGATTAGCCGCAGCGATCGCCTCAGACAAGGTGTCACCCACGCAATTCACATGACCCATTTTGCGACCACGACGGGCTTCGCGCTTGCCATACAAATGTAGTGAGGTACCCGGCACCGCCAATACACCCGACCAGTCAGGCTCGGTTTGCGTGTCGGTATCATCGGCATACCAAACATCTCCCAAGATATTGAGCATCACCACCGGCGCTAACAACTGCGTGCTGCCTAACGGCAACCGTGCCATCACGCGCACCTGCTGCTCAAACTGACTCGTCACGCAAGCATTCATGGAGTAGTGACCGCTGTTATGTGGGCGCGGCGCAATTTCATTAACCAGCAACTGACCATCGCGCAAAATAAAAAATTCAACACACAGCACGCCCTGATACTGCAAACCATTCGCAATTGCCAGAGCAGCCTCAGTTGCACGTTGTGCCGCAGCCGCCGGTTCGCTATTCACCGTCGACACCGCCAAAATACCCTGGTCATGCACATTTGAAGCCACCGGAAATACTCTGCATTGGCCGTCGAGCCCACGGGCCATCACAACAGACAATTCTTCTTTTAGATCGAGCATGGCTTCAAGCACGCAAGGTACGGCACCAAACTCTTCAAAGGCTGCCAAGGCCTCAACACATGTGCGCACACGTGCCTGACCTTTGCCGTCATAACCCAGGCGGGCCACTTTTAAAATGCCAGGAAACAAATGCGCACCGGCTGCACGTAAGTCATCTGCCGAACGAATCGGTGCATAGGGTGCGACCGCCACACCTTGACTTGCGATGTAAGCTTTTTCGGCGATGCGGTCTTGCACGATTTCAACCGCTTGGGCGCTCGGTGTCACCCGGCAATGCTTTGCCAATATTTTTAAACTGGTGGCCGGAACATTTTCAAACTCGGTCGTCACAGCTCGACACTGTCGAGTTAAGCGCAGCAATCCTTCTTCATCATCATATTCAGCCTGAATATGCATATCGGCGACTGAGGCCGCTGGGCCTTCAGGCGCAGGATCTAACACGACCACACGGTAACCCAAAGACTGGGCTGCCTGACAAAACATACGGCCTAGCTGACCACCACCCATCAGCCCTAGCCATTCACCCGGTACGATCACAGAGGCACCTTCATTGCACGTGCCGCTTCGGTTTGACGCGCACGAAATGCACGCAATTGCTCGCGCAAGGCACCATCGGTTGTGGCCAGATTTGCAATCACATGCAGTGCCGCATTCGCCGCACCTGCCTCACCGATTGCAAAGGTGGCAACGGGGATTCCCTTGGGCATCTGAACAATTGAAAGCAAAGAATCTTCGCCGCGCAAATATTTTGAAGGTACGGGTACACCAAAGACGGGTACCTCGGTCAGCGCCGCCATCATGCCAGGCAAATGCGCCGCGCCACCCGCACCCGCAATGATGGCCCGCAAGCCACGATCCGCTGCAGCAGCCCCATAGTCAGCCATATCTTGCGGCATGCGATGTGCCGACACCACGCGCGCCTCGCAGGCGATGCCAAAATCCTTAAGCATATTGAACGCGTGTTGCATGACCTCCCAATCGCTTGAAGAGCCCATCACGACACCAACAATCGGCGAGGCGTCAGCTTTGTTTGAGGCGTTCATAGAAGAGGTCATGTGCAACCCTCGAAAAGGTTAAAACTACGATAAAAAAAATTCAGGTCGACCTGCAGACTTCGCTTGACTAAGCCACTAAACGGTCAAGCGCTTCGCGATATTTAGCTGCAGTTTTAGCGATGACGTCAGCCGGCAATCTCGGTGCGGGCGGCGTCTTGCCCCAAGGCTGGGTTTCAAGATAGTCACGCACAAACTGCTTATCAAACGAGGGCGGACTGATCCCTTCGCGATAGCCATCAGCAGGCCAAAACCGCGATGAATCGGGCGTGAGCACCTCATCCATCAAATGCAAGGTACCTTGAGCATCTAAACCAAACTCAAATTTGGTATCTGCAATCATGATGCCTTTGGTCGCTGCAAACGTTGCGGCCTCAGAATATAAACGCAAGGTGATCTCGCGAATACGTTCAGCCATTTCAAGGCCGATTTCTTTAATCACATAGTCGAAGTCAACGTTTTCATCGTGCAAGCCAAACTCTGCTTTGGCCGCTGGCGTAAAGATCGGTGTGGGCAATTTGCCCGCCTGCTTAAGCCCAGCAGGTAAAGCGATCCCGCACACCGAACCGGTTGCTTGATAGTCTTTCCAGCCAGAACCGATTAGGTATCCACGTGCAACGGCTTCAACCAAAATAGGCTTGAGCCGCTTAACCACCACCGCGCGCCCCACAACCTGATCTCGTTCAGAGGCGGCCACTACGTCCTCAGGGTTCACGCCTGTTGAATGATTGGGCAACACATGCGCCAACTTGGCTAACCAAAAATCAGTCAACTCTTTTAGTACCTGCCCCTTGCCTGGAATGGGATCATCCAGGATGACATCAAAGGCAGAGATACGATCGGTCGCGACAATAAGTAATTTGTCGTCGCCAACGGCATACATGTCGCGCACTTTACCGCGCGCCAATAAAGGCAAAGATTGAATAGAAGACTGCAAAATCGTGGGGGTCACAATAAAACCTATAAAAGTGAAAGCGGGCCACCGGCCCGCACATACGGATCAGCCCAAAGGGCCAATCCGCCGTGACCTTTACTGCACAATCTGCGACAGCTTACCTGTTGAATACTGACCGGCGATGTCTTTGAGTGGCGTGACTTTAATCTTGCTGGCGTTACCGGCCGTACCAAACTGCTGATAACGTTGAACGCAAATCGCCTTGGCTGCTTCGCGTGCAGGCTTGAGGTATTCGCGCGGATCAAACTTGCCGGGGTTCTCGGCAAAGAAACGGCGAATTGCGCCCGTCATGGCCAAGCGAATATCGGTATCGATATTGATTTTTCGCACGCCAAACTTAATTGCTGTTTGAATCTCTTCAACCGGCACACCGTAAGTTTCTTTCATGTCACCACCAAACTGACGGATCTCTGCAAGCAACTCTTGTGGCACGCTTGAGCTGCCATGCATGACCAAGTGGGTGTTAGGCAAGCGTTTGTTAATTTCTTTAATACGTGAAATCGACAAAATATCGCCAGTGGGCTTACGGGTAAATTTGTAAGCACCATGACTGGTACCAATTGCGATTGCCAAGGCGTCGAGTTGCGTACGGCGAACAAAGTCAGCCGCCTGCTCAGGATCGGTTAACAATTGATCCATGGTCAACTTGCCATCTGCACCGTGACCATCTTCTTTGTCGCCCTGCATGGTTTCGAGTGAACCTAAACAACCTAACTCACCCTCAACAGTGACGCCCAACTTATGCGCCATGTCAACGACTTGCCGAGTGACAGCAACGTTGTAGTCATAATCAGCAATTGACTTGCCATCTTCTTTCAACGAACCGTCCATCATCACACTCGAAAAGCCCAGGTCAATTGCGCCCTGGCAAATCTTAGGTGACTGTCCGTGATCTTGATGCATCACAACTGGGATATTTGGATAAGACTCAACAGCAGCCTGAATCAAATATTTAAGAAAGCCCTCGCCGGCATATTTGCGCGCCCCGGCCGAAGCTTGCATGATCACGGGGCTGTCGGTTTGAGCGGCGGCCTCCATGATGGCTTGAACCTGTTCAAGGTTGTTCACGTTAAAGGCAGGAATGCCATAACCATGCTCAGCGGCATGATCCAAAAGCTGGCGCATAGAGACGAGTGCCATGAGAAATCCTTTTTTAGAGCAAAATGACGGGATGGAGGATGAATTAACCCGTTATT
>CAIYCP010000305.1 GCA_903924715.1 uncultured beta proteobacterium | reverse complement strand
TTTAAATGGAAATTTATCGGCAACTTCTTTTGGCTTGTCCTTATAAAGTTCAATAATTTTAGCATTTTGTTGAATAACTTCACCAGTGTCAGCTGGGTGCCATGCCTGTGTTGGGCTCAGACTGGCTTGTGTTGCCAAAGTTCATTGGGTGGTTTGTTTCGGGCAGCGCTCTTGACCCGACCACTCCGGGTGCGAACGTTTTGTTCAGTCTTCGGCTGCCGCGTGTATTGCTCGCGGGTTTAGTCGGCGCAAGCTTGGGGCTCAGCGGTGCATTAACGCAAAGCTTGTTTCGAAATCCTTTGGCTGAACCAGGTTTGTTGGGAGTTAACGCGGGCGCAGCCTGCGGGGCAGCCCTCACCATCGTGATGTTTTCTCAAGCATCGCTGACGTTCATGCCAGGTTTGCGCTTATGGTTGCTGCCAATCGCTTCTTTCGCTGGGGCGCTTGCTGTGTGTATTTCGTTGAATCAAACGGCACGATGGCTTGCGCCAGGATCAATCGCCGCACTGCTATTGACGGGTATTGCGATGAATGCTCTTGCGGGTGCGGTGATCGGTCTGTGCACCTATTTTGCAAATGATGAGCAATTGCGAAGTATCTCGTTTTGGACACTCGGTTCGCTTGCCGGTGCGCGTTGGGAGTGGGTCGGACTTTTCGCAGGCATACTTTTTAGTGGATATTTTCAGCTGCGTCGCCGGGCACAAGACTTAAACGCGTTGGCTTTAGGTGAGCCGGTTGCGCGTCAAGTCGGGGTTGACGTGCGGCGCTTACGCAAACAGATCATTATTTGGGTAGCGTTGCTCTCGGGTACTGCGGTGGCGTTCTGCGGCATGATTGGTTTTGTGGGTTTGATTGCACCCCATTTGGTGAGGTTGTGGGTCGGCCCTGACCAACGCCTCGTGTTGCCCTTGTCCTTGTTGTCGGGTGCATTCTTATTATTGGTTGCTGACACCCTTGCGCGCGTTGTTGCTATTCCTGCCGAGATTCCAGTGGGAATTTTTACCGCGTTGTTAGGTGGGCCCTTCTTTTTTCTGCTTGTGCGTCAAGTGCGCCGTCAAATCGGTTAGATGCTATGGATATGGTTGCCAACACCTCGTCTGCCTTGTTGCAATTAACGAATGTCTATTTACGGCAAGGATCAGAAAAATTAGACCCGCCCAGACTTGCGCCAATTAATCTGCGAGTGTTCAGTGGTGAACGCGTTGCTGTACTCGGGCCGAGTGGTGCCGGAAAATCGACCCTGTTGCACTTAATGTCTCTTGAGCAAAGGTCGAGTCAGGGCGAAGTAACATTCAAAGACCGTACGCGTTGCGCCTGGTCCATTGCAGCGCTTAGTGAACACCGAGCGGTCATGCCGCAACAGTGCCAAGCAGCCTTCGGTTTAGAAGTAGCACTTGTGATTGGATTGGGACGCGTGGCTCGAACCTGCGATCCTTTTTTATCAGAGATTGTTTACGAAGCCGCCAAACTGGCGCACGCAGATCACTTATTGCACCGCCGCCTTGACACCTTATCGGGTGGTGAATGCGCTCGCGTTCATCTCGCGCGTGTTTTTGCACAACTTTGGGACAGTCGAGAAGGCATGGTGTTAGTCGATGAGCCCTTGGCCACACTCGATCCAGGTTTACAAGAAAATATTTTAGAAGCCTTGGATACGTATGTAAGCCACCGTCGTCACGCAATTATTTCTGTTTTGCATGATATGAATCATGCCATGCACTGCTTTGACCGGTTGCTTTTGATTAAAGAGGGAAACCTCTATGCTGATGTTTCGAGTAATCGCGATGCTATGCCTCTTCTTGAAGATCTGTATGGATTGCAATTAGAGTGTGTGCAGACGACTAGCCAAGCCCTATTCGTATCGTCGCGTGCTAAAAGACGTCGTGTAGCATGATAGCAGCAAGGTATGTTGGCGGTTCGGCGTTATTTCACATTGCGCTTGTACTGTGCATGGTACTTCCTCATTTCTTTGGAACTCCGGCAGTGGGGCTTGGTGATACTCGCTTGGTCGTTCAAAGTGCCAGCCACGCTATCACCCTCTTTGAAGTAGCTGATATGCCCACTGGATGGATATCTACCGATTCTAGCTCCACGCTAGTCGAAGCA
>CAIYCP010000304.1 GCA_903924715.1 uncultured beta proteobacterium | reverse complement strand
TCACTTCATGATGAAATTGAAATTGGTCGTACTACTTTGCCATGAGATTAAATTCTTTAGCAACTTGAGCGTAGGTTTGAATTTCAGTTTGATAAAAGGTTGCGAATTGTTGAGCACTAAGTGGAGCAGGTTCGATGCCGAGCTGTGCAAAGGCCGTTGCGACCTCAGGGTAGTCAAGCAGCGTTAACATTTCCTTTGACACTCTTTCGATAATCGCAGGGGGTGTTTTTGCTGGCGCAAATAAGCCCCACCAGATAATGCCGTCTAGATTCGCAATGCCAGCCTCTTGCATCGTTGGAACTTCAGGTAAAGCTTTCATCCTCTGGTTGCCCGTGACGGCCAAGGCGCGCAGTTTTCCTGAGGATACATGTGGAATCCCTTCGCTGGCGACCGGTATCATGAAGGTCAGTCGGCCCGATATTAAATCTGGCATGGCCAGCGATCCGCCCTTATATAAAATTTGTACAGGTGTGGTCGCCGTATTCTTAATGAAAATCAACGCAGTTGGGGAGACGGTGCCAACGGTACCGTACGCAGTCGTGGCGGGATTGGCTCGCAAGTAGGTAACCAAGTCGGCAACTGTTTTAGCGGGCGAGGTCGAAGGGACAAGTAATATTTGCGACGATCTGCCCGCCAGAGCCACCGGCAACAGATCGGTGGCTGAATCGTAAGTCATATTTATTTCGCTCGCGCGATTTGTGGCTAAAAATGAAGATCCCATCAGTAGGGTGTACCCGTCAGGATTCGCTTTGGCTACGAGATTCGCGCCAATATTACCGTTGGCACCAGGTCGATTGTCAATGACGACGACTTGTCCGAGTCGAGCCGCCAGTCGTTCAGAGACGACGCGCGTAATGTTGTCGACTCCACCGCCAGCGGCGTAGGGTACGACGATATGAATAGGTTTGTCGGGGTAGGTTTGTGCCCGCGCCGAGGTCAAGCCCAAACCGAGTGACAGCAAGCAATATAGGGTGGCTTTAGCGGTGATAGACATTGAGTTGAGTCTCCCCGACGCGGATCGCGTCAAATGGATGCATGATGGGCGGTCAAGACAGTTAAGTCCTAGCATAGCGTAACATTCTACGTGCACCGCAACGATTGCTAGCAGCGAGGACGCGTTATGTTGGGGGTTACGGATTACGATGCATTTGTTATTGCCTTTACGATCTTTCTGTTGATTCCCGGGCCAGGTAACTTAGTTTTAATTACCTCAACCACGAAGGGTGGGCTGCAGGCTGGGCTCGCTGCGACGGTCGGTATTATCTTGGGCGACCAGGTGTTGTGTTGGTTAGCCGTTGCAGGCGTTGCTGCGGTCTTAACTGCTTATCCAACTGCGTTTCAAGCGGTTCAGTGGGTGGGTGCGGCGTACCTGGCCTGGTTAGGCGCAAAAATGCTTTTGGCCAAACAAGGGTCTGCCCCGATCCTCAATATCAAGCCCTATCATTACTTGCGTCAGGCCTTTTTCATCACGCTCTTGAATCCCAAAGCCATCGTCTTTTATATGGCTTTTTTCCCGCTGGTCATTGATCCGGTCCGGCAACAAGGTTTGCTCACCTTTGGTTTTTTGGCCATTACGATTGCTGCACTTGCGTTTATTTACGGTTTGATCGCAACGCTATTGACACATTTTTTTGCTGAACGTATGCGTCGTAATCCCAGGGCCGGTTTTGTTCTTGAAAAGCTTGCGGGCTTATGTTTGATTGGATTTGGAGTGCGGTTAGTCTTCACACGCTAAGCAGTCGCCGAGAATGATGCATGAAAAAAATGATAGAAATTGCGTTGATGCGGCGGATAACAGTCGGTTGTTCAGCGCGGCGGTGTCTAGTATGTGATCAAATATAAAAAAACAAGCTTAAGCGACGTATGGATACGAAAGAAATATTACTTTGGTCAGGGCTCACGATTGGTGTGCTGTTCGGGATTAACGGCCAATGGTCGGGATTTTGCCTGAATCGGGCGCTTAAAGAGGGTTGGGACTCTGGTGCCAAACAAAAGGCGCAGTCCTTCGCCTTGGCATTGGTGTTGTCGATCATTGGTGCTCAGACGCTATCTGCTTTAGAGATCGTTGATTTGAGTACCTCTATTTACCGCGGCAACGGAGCCTCTTGGCTCTTTGTGCTCTTGGGCGGCTTGATGTTTGGGTACGGAATGATGCTGGCCAATGGCTGTGGCGCACGGGCAGTCGTGTTGCTTGGTCAGGGCAATCTCAGATCGTTTGTCGTCTTGTTATGCCTGGGGATCTCGGCTTACATGACGCTCACTGGGTTACTAGCACCCTTACGCTTAACCGTTGGGCAAGCAACGGCATTGCCTGCACATGGTTTTTTTGAGTTCTCGACAGCCACGCGCTTTGTTTTGATTGCTGGTTTATCGATTGCACTACTCATTTTTGTCTTTTGGCGTGGTTCTATTTTCAAGAACAAAACCGATCTGATCAGCGGGGTCGTGGTAGGCGCTTTGATCACGGCGGGTTGGTGGGTGACGGGCTGGCTAGGTGTCGACGAATTTGAACCTGCACCCAGCTCTTCATTGACGTTTATTGCGCCTATTGGTGAAACGATTCAATACACCATGATTGCAACCGGGATGCGCTTGAGTTTTGGTGTGACGGTGATGGTTGGTGTTGTGTTGGGGTCTTTTGTGGCTGCGAAGTGGTCTAAGACTTTTCGCTTGCAAGGTTTCGATACGCCCACCGACATGCTTCGCTATATGGGGGGCGGGACCTTAATGGGGATCGGTGGTGCCTTGGCCATGGGCTGTTCGATCGGCCAAGGTCTCACGGGGTTTTCGACCTTGACCTACGCCTCGATGCTCGCGTTCGTCGCGATGATTTTAGGGGCACGGCTC
>CAIYCP010000303.1 GCA_903924715.1 uncultured beta proteobacterium | reverse complement strand
CTGGCAAGATCGTTTAGCACTGACCTACAGGCGACGCACCGATAACCAGGGCTACAAGGCGGGCAACATTGCAGATTTTTGCTCACGCTGGGGGCATCTGCACGACTTCGTCATCACGCTCGATGCAGACAGTTTTATGACCGGTCAAGCAATTTTGCGCCTGGTACGTCTCATGCAAGCCAATCCCTCGCTGGGGATTTTGCAAGGTCTTGTCGTCGGCCTACCCTCCACGAGCGGCTTTACACGACTGTTTCAATTTGGCATGCGTTTGGGCATGCGCCCCTACACCATGGGCTCGGCCTGGTGGCTCGCCGACTGTGGGCCGTATTGGGGGCACAATGCGGCGATCCGCATCAAACCCTTCATCGAGCATTGCAAACTACCGTTGCTGCCCGATGCCAAAGGCTCGCCCAGGCACATTTTGAGCCACGATCAAGTTGAGGCCGTCTTGATGCGGCGTGCGGGCTTTGACGTTCGTGTCATTGCGCAAGAAGACGAGAGCTGGGAAGAAAATCCGCCAACACTCATTGAATACATCCGCCGCGACTTGCGTTGGTGCGAGGGTAATCTGCAATACATTCATTTGTTAACCATGCCTGGCCTCAAGTTTTTAAGCCGGTATCAGCTCTGCATTGCGATTTTGATGTTCTTAAGTTCGCCTGCCTGGATCGCGCTACTGTTGCTCTCGATTGGATTGCTTTGTGCCGCACCCACTCCGTCGGCCTTCATGCATGGCCCCCTTGGCATCACCTTGCTCACGACGACCTTGCTCATGTGGTATCTGCCCAAGATTGCCGGCGCACTCGAAGTGCTACTTCGCCCCAAAGAACGCGAGCGCTTTGGTGGCGGCCTTCGCTTCACGATAAGCTTCTCGCTTGAGATGGCTTTTTCATTGCTGATGACGCCCATCACCTGGCTCAATCACACAATCTTTATTATTGGTTTGGTCTTCGGAAAAAAATCAGGCTGGACCGCCCAGGCGCGCGATGACCACTCGGTTCCACTCGTGATCGCAATGCGTCAATTTTGGCCGCACACCTTACTTGGCATTAGTTTGACTATTGCAGTGTGGCTCACGCACCCTGGTAACCTGTCGTATGCCATGATCATGCTCGCCGGATTGCTGTTATCTATTCCAATTGCTGTAGTGACTTCTTGGCCAAGTTTCGGTCGCTTACTGATGCGCTGGCAACTGGTCAGCTTGCCTGAAGAAATTTCACCTCCTCTCGCCCTCAAAGCACTCGATCTTGCTGTCGTGCGATACCGTGCAACATTCAAGGCCGACAGTCAACATGACGAAACCTAGTCAGTCGCACAAGGCCATCAGGTTCGTGGCGCTCTATGCACGCGTCTTAAAAATGCTGGGTTCAGACCGTAAGCTTGGTTGGACGTTAGCGGGCGCCAACGTGACCCTCGCCATGGCGATGTTTGCCGAACCGATTTTGTTTGGTCTGGTCATTGATACGCTGGCGCGCGCCTCTCTTGACGATCCCTCCGCTATTTGGCCTTCGCTCAGGCCGTTGCTCTTGACGTGGGTAGGCTTCGGCCTATTCACCATTATTTGTGGTGCGATCATCGCACTCTTTGCAGATCGTCTGTCGCATCGGCGTCGACACATCGTCTTACGCGATTACTTTGAGCATGTTTTACAATTGCCTTTGGCCCAACAGGCCGACACGCACTCTGGGCGCTTGATGAAAATCATGCTTCAAGGCACGGATTCATTATGGTGGCTTTGGCTGAGTTTTTTTCGAGATCATTTGGCGGCGGCCGTCTCGCTCATCGTCTTAGTACCGGTCGCGCTGTATATTAATTGGCGTTTGGCCCTTGTGCTGATCGTGTTGTGTATTATTTTTGTGGCGCTCACAAACTTTATTTTACGTAAAACACAACACTTGCAACAACAAGTTGAAGGTCATCATTCAGATTTTGCCGAGCAAGCCTCAGACACGCTAGGCAACATCGCCTTAGTACAAAGCTTTGCTCGAATCGAACACGAAGTCAGTGCGCTCAAAAATATCAGTCAGCGTGTCTTAGGCGCACAAATGCCCGTGCTGTCGTGGTGGGCGCTCGTCAACGTCTTGACCCGTTCATCGACGACTTTAAGTATTTTATGTATTGTCGCACTGGGCGCCTGGTTGTTTACGCAAGGACTGACTACTGTTGGCGCGATCGTGACCTTCATCTCTTTCTCTGGGATGGTGATCATGCGACTTGAGCAAATGATCGGCTTCATCCATCGCCTCGCAATGGATGCGCCGCGACTGCAAGAGTTTTTTCATGTGCTCGATACCGAGCCCTCGATTCATGATTCACCTGACTCGGTCGACCCAGGACGCCTGCGCGGTGCCATCGCCTTTGAGAACGTCACCTTTGCTTACGATCAAAAAAATCCCGCTGTCAATAACTTAAGCTTCACCCTCAAGCCTGGCACAACCGTTGCGCTTGTGGGTGCTTCTGGCGCCGGAAAATCAACTGCCTTAAGCCTGTTGTACCGCGCGTTTGACCCTCAATCTGGTCGGATCACGGTTGATGGGCAAGATATCCGTCAGCTACAACTTTCGGCGTTACGCAACAATATCGGCGTCGTCTTTCAAGAAGCCCTACTGTTTAATCGTTCGATTACCGAGAATTTAAAAGTTGGGCTACCAGACGCCACCGAGGCTCAATTACGTCAAGCCTGCGCCAGTGCCCAGGCGCTTGATTTTATCTTGCAGCACCCCCAAGGCTTCGAAACAAAAATCGGCGAACGGGGACGCGCGCTTTCTGGCGGTGAACGCCAACGCTTATCGATCGCGCGCGTGTTACTTAAAAACCCACCTATTTTAATTTTGGATGAAGCCACCAGTGCGCTCGATAGTGCGACTGAAACAAAATTATTACAAGCGCTTGATGCGGTCACCAAAGATCGTAGTACGCTCGTGATTGCGCATCGTCTCGCCACGATTCGCCGGGCTGACAGCATCTTGGTCATGGATCACGGTGCGATCGTTGAGAGCGGCACGTTCGATGAACTCTATGCTCTGGGTGGCCGTTTTACTCAACTTGTGAAAGAACAGTTCACAGACACTTCAGGACGCTTCATTTCATGACAGGCTTTTCACCCGAGTGGCTCGCTTTGCGCGAACCTGCCGATCATCGCGCTCGACACCAAGCACTGCAGCAACAAGTCTGCACGCGACTTGAAGTGTTGGCACGTACCGAGCAACGCACGGTGCGTATCATCGACTTAGGCTGTGGTTCGGGATCAAATCTTCGCGCCTTAGCGGGATCACTACCTGACCAACAACACTGGACCTTGGTTGATTATGATCCCTTGCTACTCGAGGCGGCACGCACGGCCGTCATTGGCTGGGCAGATCACGTTGTAGCCGAGCAGCCCGTGCTGCGACTGAGTAAAAATAAAAAAACGATTGAGGTTAGCTTTGTACAAGTCGATCTTGCACTCGATATTGAAACCGTCTTAGGCTGGCCTGCTGATCTGATCACTGCAGCCGCATTTTTTGATTTGGTTGCAGAACCGTGGCTCGTCCGCTTTTGTAAAGCGCTGCGCACCCCCCTGTACACGGTCTTGACTTACGATGGGCACGAACAATGGCTGCCGCCCCATCCTTCAGACAGTTCAATCTTGAAGGCCTTTCACGCCCATCAAAAAACAGACAAAGGTTTTGGCGTGGCTGCGGGGCCAGAGGCTGCAGGTATTTTGCAGCGCGAACTTCAGTTGCGTCGTTTTGAGGTCACTCTAGCGCCAAGCCCTTGGCAAATTGATCGAAGCGAAACTGCGCTGATCCAAGCACTCGCAACAGGTAGCGCGGCTGCCGTGCGCGAAACCCGTCTAATCGGCGCTCAAGACGTCGATCAATGGCTTGCAGCTCGACACAAGGCCGAGCATTGCACAGTCGGACATTGGGATATTCTGGCAACCCCGAGTTAGCCAACTGTATTTTTTAGCGTACCGATACGATCGATCGTGACTTCGACCGTGTCACCTGACTTCAAAAACCTTGGCGGCTTACGACTAAAGCCAACGCCTTCAGGCGTGCCCGTTGCAATCACATCCCCCGCACGTAGTTCAGTGACGCTTGACATGTACTCAATCAGTTTTGCAACAGAAAAAAT
Organism: uncultured beta proteobacterium; assembly: GCA_903924715.1. GTDB lineage: Bacteria > Pseudomonadota > Gammaproteobacteria > Burkholderiales > Burkholderiaceae_B > Zwartia. The sequence continues at coordinate 164 of CAIYCP010000303.1, read as the reverse complement.
CATCGTCGAAAACGAAGCGTGCTGCATCCTCTCGCCCGATACCACGGTGCTCAGTGATAACTTTTCAAGCGATCCGACTTCATCAGGTGTGACAAGGGCGGGGCCAATTGAGCTTGACCGAAAAAAGTTTTTGCCTTGATCCAAGGTACGCTGAAATTGATAAT
>CAIYCP010000302.1 GCA_903924715.1 uncultured beta proteobacterium | reverse complement strand
TCATCATTTTAGAATGCGTTTTAAACGCCTCCAGGATGCCACAAATGACAATCAGCGCCGTGGATATCAGAACAATGAAAAACGCAGTGATAGAAACCGTCGCCATATAAAAGATCAGGAAAATCATCGTAGTCAAACCTTGAAACGTCAATGCTATCGTGACAACGGTTTGAGAGACAAGTTGCGTATCGCGCAGTAACACCTCATTAATATGCTGACGCCCAATCCGATCAATTTTCGTCAGACTGGATTTATACACGTCGCGCATAATTCTGACTTTAAATCGATAAATCAGATCTTGCGTATTGATCACATTTTCTTTATTTGAACGACGGGTGACAAACAAAAAAAACACCAATAAGACGCAAAACCCAAAAAACAACATCGTGACGCTTTGGCCACTGGCAACATCCTGTGAACCAGCATTAATCAAACCGATGATGGCCGTGTTGAGTAAGCCAGAAAAAATCGAAAGCCCAATCAGGCGTTTAAGTTCTGTCGGGCTTTCATTACGTAAGAACGTGTACAAATCAGGTTTGAGATTCATCTGTATTGTTTATGACTGAACTGATTTCGATGCGAAGATGTTTTTTTTGCGGTCTCGGAAATAGGCAAGACAACGCGCAACATTTTCAGAAAAGTAACTCTTCATTTCGCTTGCATTAAAGTTTGCGAGGGTGCCACCCGCTTCGAAGTGTTTTACAAAACTCATTCCGATTGCGTAGCTTGAGGCATAAGACAACGCAGGCTCAACAGCAAGCGAAAAAACGGTGCCGAGATAGGGGATGGTCTTGATTGCGATCCTGCTCAATAGCTCGGCAAGACCCGATGCCGCGCTTCCTCCGACCAGTCCTGTTGCTACCACAACAGCAAGATTACGCTCAAATGGAACATCATAGCTCTTGCACAAAGCATGGATCATTTTAATTTGAGCAGCACTGATTAGAATTGTCCCCATCAAAGGGGCAGGAACCATACTACCAACCGCAGACCACTGTGCCCATTGTTTAATGACGACTCTTGCCTGAGGGTTTTTAACCTCAGCATATGCCTCAGGTGGCAACTCTGGTATGACAGATTTAATGTCCGGCGTAGCAGATTTATTATCGAGATTGGCGGATTCACTTTCTGGGCTGGCGGATTGCTTGTTCGCAGCAGAGAGCTCTTGAAGCTCCCGAGCGAAGATGTCTTCAGCACACTTCTTAGTGGGCTTGCTTTCAATATTCGCTTGCTGCGTAGCCCCGCCTGACTCTACCGAGTCATCCACACGGGCAGAAGCAATCTCCGAAGTACTTGGGGATCTGGCGCTCGGTTTTGATACACCCGTAACAGAGACATTTATTTTTTTCGTGACCGTTTTCTTTTTTGGTTCAGTGTCTGTAAGCGGAACGATCTTAACTTCTGTTGCCATGCCAAGTTTTTTATCACTCAAGGCAGGGACAACGCTTTTTTTGCTACGCGCAGTTTTAATCTGTGTAGTTTTAACCGGAGTGGTTTTAACCGGTGCCTTGAGCTTTTTCATACTCAAAGCGCTAATCGCGTCAAGCGGATTGGCTCGGATAGTTTTACTTTTACGGGCCGCCATGCGATGTCCGATTATTGAGTGCGTTTAAGAAATTCAGTTGCAAGTTCCCTATATTCCTTGGCCGCAGTGGATTTAGGGTTATAGAGCAGTATATTTTCTTGAAAAGACGGCGCTTCCGCGAGACGGACACTTTCTCGAATATGAGATTTAAAAACTAATTTACCAAAACTATGATTCAGCGCGGACAAGATTTCCTGCGCATGACGCGTTCTTAAATCAACTCGTGAAGGCAATAAACCAAGGATACTGAGCTCAGGATTGAATTGATCGCGTACCTCTTCGAACAATTGTACAAGCTGTGCAACGCCAGTGAGCGTCATCACATGCGTCGTCACAGGTATAAGCAAAAAATTCGCTGCATTCATTGCATTCAAGGTCAACACGCCGAGAGTTGGTGGCGTATCGATCAAGACAAAGTCCCACTTTTGGGGGCTCAGTGCCGATAGTCGATTTTTTAAACGGGTTTCGATTTCGATATCATCTACTGGTGCTCTTTCGACTTTGGCGAGCAACCTCGTCGAGGCAATCAGCCCAACATTTACAACATTAGACTCTGTCAAAACCGAATTAACATCACATTCTTGCATCAATAAATCATATGCATTTGCACCAGCACCCGTTGAGCCAAGCCATTGAGAAGCATTGCCCTGAGGGTCAAGATCAATGACAAGAACGCGTTTGCCCTTTTCAGCAATTGCCGCGGCAAGATTCACAACTGTGGTTGTCTTGGCACACCCACCCTTTTGATTGACGATTGCGATGACTTTCATTTTTTCAATATCAACAGGTCAAAGGCAAAAAGATCACGTCAGTAATTTAAACGTGATCTTCGAGGGAGACACAACCATAAAAATTAAATTTTCGAGGCCGAGGCGAATTCTTTTTTTAGATCTTCCTGAACGTCTTTAGCCGAAAAAGTCGAAATACTTCCGCCATTTTCGAAATGCTTGACAAAAACCTTGCCGATTGCACAGGTTGCTGAAGCGCCAAAGGTTGCTAGAGAAACAGCCCCAATAGCAGAACCCATGCCAGGAAGAAACTTAATCAATACACTGCTT
>CAIYCP010000301.1 GCA_903924715.1 uncultured beta proteobacterium | reverse complement strand
TCTTTTTGGTACTGCACCGGCACACCCGCCACCAACATCCGGTGAAACGCCCGGTTGCCCGACAACAAAGCAGGTTGCCCCATGTCGAGTACTTGCCGAAAAGCGTCATCCCGGGCAGCGGCAGGCACGGCCGGGTTAAGTCTGTTAATGGCAGCACGCAAACTGACTGCCAACAGCACCTCTCGGGTGCTTTCGCGCGCAAGGCGCGGGTCCAGGTTGTCTAGGTCACGGGCATTAAGCGGCATGTAGCCGACTGAGGCCAGCCAGCTTAAGACTTCTTGTTCGAGTTTATCTTCGGTCATATCAGAGCCTCAGTTACTTCATCGATTTGAAGTTGGCCAGAAATCAACCGAGGAAGGAGCGTATCTCGCAGGTAAAAAAGAGACCGCACTTGGTCGATATTTACCTGCCTACGCTCAGCCAGTTCAGTGGCAATTTCCTCAAACACACGGATCAATCCGTTACTCGGTAGAGCAAATCGATACGAACCTACACCATCTTTCGAAAGGTGCAAAACCGTTGTTCCGGATGTATGGGATAACGTGTGGCTTTGAAATGCATCTGTTTTAAATAAGCCATACAAAAACTGGCGTCCACACACTGAAAAATCCGGTCTGACAATACCAACATCTAAGGAGGCAACGAGTGTGTCGTACTCTCCTACGCCAACGACGATTGCAGGTTTGCCGATTAGTTCTGCAGCTTGCGTTACGTCTGTGTACGCGACGATCAAATCACCCGGAGTTACCACTTGCGTGGGCTTAAACGAACCTGAATATGGCTTAAAGCCATCCATTCGAAACCCACCACCACGCTCAAAAGACTTTAGTGTGACTAGCGCAGTTGTGTGTCGATCAACAAGATCTTTGCTTGAATAGGATTTGCCTTTAACAATTTCCGCAACATTCGCAACCGATGAAATTGACCAACCCTTAGGTAGTGGTCCGAACTCTGACTCTTCAAAGCTGTCGGGAAATAGGGCGGCGGTATCTTCGTCCATACCATCGGGGGTGCGACCTTGCATCTTGGCAACAATTGGGTCGAAGTCCACGAACCAGGACTTGAAAAGAGATTGGGCGATAGCTTCGAGGGTAATGTTGGTTTCGCGTAGGAGGGTGATACGGTCGTCGATTGCGCCAAGCGTTTCAGCAACTTCACGTTGGACAGCAAGTTCCGGCGTTGGAACGCAGAGCGCCTCCAAAACAGGAATTCGCAAATTACTAACCGTTGATCCAGTTCCTTCATTCCAGCCAATTTGATGCTGAATGTATGGAGATTGAAGCGCGTACAAAAGAAATCGACTATCAACTTTTTTCGGGTCAGGTCTGAGTAAGACCTGTCTCTGTCCCAGACAGCATTTCAAACCTTCAGGTATTTGGCAGACATCCCCCATTGGAGCTTCACGGGTAATCACAATGTCGCCCGCTTGCGGCACTGCTCGCTTTATGCGGCCAAGATAATGCTCTTCATCTGTATAGCTCGGCGAAGATAAATCCAATCTACCGCCTTTGATGTTTTGATTCCGCAGAACTACAAAGCCCGAGTCCGTCCATTTAGGGGTTGCATGAGGGCAGTCAACAACCAACAGGCAAATTGAATCTAGTCTGTGCTCCGCAACTTCAGAATTCATATCCCAGACCTCCCAGCTTCTTGCGGATCAACGTGTCGAGCTCTGCACCTTTAGCCATTTGTTCGCCCAGCTTGGCGGTGAGTGATTGCATCTTTTCGGCAAAGGCTTCGTC
>CAIYCP010000300.1 GCA_903924715.1 uncultured beta proteobacterium | reverse complement strand
CGGTTGTCATGAGTAGCGCGCCTGTGCGTGCGAGAGATGCTCGGGCGATGCTTCCTCTGCCCGTTCTGAGGCGTATTTCAAGGCCGCGCAGGGCCGCCGTCGCCAAAATGTAGCCAGTCGCATGATCAAGTGCCTGCACTGGCAAAGGCTTTGGATGGGCACTGCCTGCGCGTTGTTGGCCCGCGTGCGCAATGCCCATACTCATTTGTACCAAACTATCAAAGCCGCGACGATGTTTCCACGGGCCAGTGAAGCCGTAAGCATCTAACGAAATATCCACTAAGCCCGGTCTGATTTTTTGCCTTTGCTCTGCATCGAGTCCTAGAGCTGATAACGCGTCGCTGCGGTAGCCATGCACAAGAATGTCGGCTTCGTTCAGCAAACTGATCCAACGATCGCGCTCAGATGGATTGCGTAAATCCAGACGCGTACAACGTTTACCTAGCGTCATTTCTGGGGCTAGGGTGGGCTCATCCCACCAAGGCGGATCCACACGCAAGACTTCAGCTCCTAATCCCGCCAACATGCGGGTGGCAGAAGGTCCTGCTAAGACGCGTGTCATATCAAGAACCTTGAGCCCTTGCAAAGGACGACTTCGGTTAAAGGACCAAAGCGGGTTTGCGATCACTGTGCCAGGCTGCCAAGCTAATAGGGGTTCGTTCAGTACCGCGTGACCGTGAGGGTGTGCCTGCCAGTCTTGCCACGATCGCATCGTTGCGGCACAGCCTCCCTCGGCGATCACCCTGGCTTCAAGCGCGTCAGCCTGCCAGCTGATTACAGCTTGGGCAATGTCGGCACGCCCCGCAGGTGCCGTGAGCTTTAAGGCCCGCAGCGCCGCGGCCCGGTGGTGGGGGGCATTGGTATGCAGTCTGATCCAGCCATCACTTGTTTGATAATCACCCATCACAAAGTCTTCGGCAGATGGGGGCTTCCAGCCAATTGGGCGAAGCGAGTACGCAAACCAAAACGAGGCCAAGCGGCGGTCGACGATGACGGTTTGTTTTGAGGCTAGGGAGTTTGTTGACGACGCAGCAGGAGCTGAGGCGAACTCAATTGCATCAAGTAAAGAACTCAGCGCAAGCCCGGCAGCGCCCATCGCGGCAGCTGCCAAATCTGTGACGGCAAAGACCGAAGGTAGTTCGCCCTCGCTTTTGAATGTGACTCGGTTCAGCAATTTTTCGCTGCCTTGTGGAGCAAGCCAGATCTCTTTCATCAACTGCGTGGCGACATTTTGTGAGGGCGTGGTGTTTGGCATATTAGGCAGCAGCTGATCTAGGTCAAGGAAAGGGGCGAATTATGTACAAGCGGTGTTGCAGGCGGAACCTGTCAGGTAGAACTACTGGTATCATTCAAGATAATAACAATTCTCATTTAGAGGCCGGCGTTCAGGCGGGTCATGCAACCATTACACACAGCTCAGGTTGGTCAGTTATATCGAATCGCTGAAGTCCAGGCAAGCGCTCTGATGCCGGATTGTGATCGTCAGCTCAATGAGCTCGGTTTCTTGGTGGGCGAGCAGGTCATGGTTCTGCGACGCGCAATGCCTGGCGCCGACCCTCTGGTTGTGCGTATTGGCATGTCAACGTTTGCGTTGCGTGCTGCCGAGGCGGCTTTAGTGTGCGTGCAACTCGAGCACGATGCGGCCTCAATAGCAGGTGGCAGGGCGTGATTGAAGCACCCATTCACATTTACCCGACTGGTGCGCTTGTCGCGCTGGTGGGTAACCCAAATTGCGGCAAAACCGCGTTATTCAATCGTCTCACCGGTAGCCGTCAAAAGGTGGCCAATTATGCTGGGGTGACAGTTGAGCGCAAAGAAGGCCGGCTCGTCACGCCCGGTGGCAAAAGCCTGCGCATCCTAGATTTGCCCGGTACCTATAGCCTGTACCCACGCTCGCTCGACGAGCGGGTCACATGCGATGTTTTGGCGGGTCGTGCGGTGGGCGAAAAACGCCCCGATCTAGTGGTGTGCGTGGTCGATGCCACGAACCTGCG
>CAIYCP010000299.1 GCA_903924715.1 uncultured beta proteobacterium | reverse complement strand
CTTTGGCGCGAATAAACAGCATGTCGCCCGCTGGATTATGACGGCGGATTTTGCAATCAGCCTGACGCAAAAAGCCCTCGTCGCCCATCCAGTTTGTCATTTGATGCATCAGCCATGAACTGCGCTCTGGACCGTAATCGTAGGCGCCCGGCGCACCAACTTCAAGGGCAAATTCTTCTTCCCAGTGCACACGCTCTGGCACGTCTGGCACACCGAAGCGATTTTTAATACCTACGCCCGGATGTGCATCAATCAGTTGCCAAGCCAGCTTATTGGCACGAATATACAACCCGCCCCAGCCTTGCGCGTATGCGATAAAGCCCGTGACGGTCATTGGGCCTTTGAATAAAACTGGTAGTTCTTCGCCTTCTTGAACATCATCCCAATAACGGGTGTTCGCACCGCGAATTTCTTCATTGGCGTAGAGCTTGTAAGCCTCTTGGAGTTGTTCATCGGTGTAGGGGACAACACCTTTTTCTTGTACCTCAGTGTATTTCGTGCCCTTCTCGCGAGCGTGATCACGTTCAGTGCGAAAGCACCAGGTGTCAGCCTCGGCAAGTTTGTCGCCTGTTTGATTAAAAAAATCGACATGATACGTTTGCTGAATCGCTTTGCCAGCGAAGCGTGTGTCGTGCTCGACGAGGTCTTTCAGGTACGCTTCTGTTCGTATGACGTCATTGCGTTTGGCGTGTTGATGCCAAGTCCAGTTTGAACCTGACCACATCGCGTGTACTCCTGGCAGGCCACCTACGTAGCCCGACACAATCCGACTTGTTGAATACAGAAAGCTTGGCAAGGCGATGATCGTGCCATGACTCGTTTTGGCGGCGTACTCTGGGTTGCACCACAAAGGATTATCGTCGCCAATGCCATGCGCATAGTGTCGAATGTTGTCGCGCGTGGCTTCATAGCACCAAGGCTCGGCAGTGGCGCCGATTTTGACGCCGATGCGTCGTTGCAGATCTTCAAGCCCTTGTTCAGTAATTTTTGGAAAACTGCGCTGGCCGATTAATTCTGATGACATATAGATCTCCTGATGATTTTTTTTAAACTTAAACCGTTGAATTTTTTCAAATACGTTGAGCGATACCTGCTTGCGTGACAACTTAAGAGCAAGGTCTATTGTTGTGCTGTCACGCAGTCGCCTCGCGCAGTTTTTTTCGATGAATTTTTCCGGCAGGTGTTTTGGGTAGCTCGGTGACGAAGACGATCTGACGGGGGTACTCGTGTTGGCTTAAGCGTGTTCTGACTAGATTTTGGATTTCTTGAATAAACGCTTCATCACCTGGCCGCTGACTCACGACAAACGCTTTGACGGCTTGGCCACGTAAAGTGTCAGGCACACCAATCGCCGCAGCCTCGAGCGCGTCGGGATGCTTCAGAATCGCGTCTTCAATTTCGACAGCACTCATCGTCCAACCCGCCGAAATAATTACATCATCAGCGCGACCGCCATGAAAGAAATACCCTTCAGCGTCTACATGTCCAAGATCTTTGGTGGCAAGCCACTGGCCCTT
>CAIYCP010000298.1 GCA_903924715.1 uncultured beta proteobacterium | reverse complement strand
GCCGTCAGACCCGTCTTAAAGAGCCTCGAGCAACACTTGTATGTGCTTTCAACGCTTGCGCTTGCCTTGATGATTCAGCAGGTCACCGCGATCGAATGGGGCACCGAACCCAGGCCGTTTCCAAAATTGGTGGGTTGGGGCGAAGGCGTTTGGGATGAAAAATTCTGGATTCCCGTCGTTGCCTGCGTGCTAACAATTATTGGTCTCGAATATTTATATCGTCGCACGCTAGTTGGGCGTGCGTTTGTCGCCGTTGCAGAAGACAACTTTGCAGCGCAAGCCTTGGGCTTACCAGAACGAAATCTGCGTGTCGCAAGTTATATGCTCGCAGCAGTTGTAGGTGGTATCGCCGGGTTTTCAGGCGGTGAATTATTACTGGCGTTCTTTGCAAACGGCGCCCTCTTAAATTTTTATGGCTTTGTTCCAGTTGCCTTAGGCGGTTTGGGCAACAACCGTGGTGCGGTGATTGGGGGCTTAGTCCTTGGGCTCTTTCAACAGGCCGCTAACTTTCTGGTGGGTGGAATTTTTGCCTCCGTTGCAGTCTTCACCTTGTTTATTGTTGTGTTGCTTGCAGCGCCACAAGGCCTGTTTGGCTCTGCTATGGCAAGGAGAGTGTAATGAACACTCAAACAACAGCCAATAGTGCGCAGACCTCAGCGCCTACACAGCATCACCCCGCCCGCACCCAACTCTTTTGGCTCCTGGCAGCCGTCGTCGTTGCCCTCGGGCTGCCTTACGTCAGTAATGACTACTGGGTATCAATCGGTACACGCGCTGCCATCTATTGGGTACTGATCTCTGGCTTGAACCTTGTCGTGGGCTTTGCGGGACAACTCGCGATCGGCTACGTTGCCTTGCTGACAATTGGCGCCTATACCACGAGCGTTTTAACCGCTGGAAAGGTATTCGATCCCCTGTCTGTGTGGCTCGCGTTGCCAATTGCCTCGGTCATGGGTGCAATCTTTGGTGTCATCGTGGGCTTACCCGCCTTGCGACTTCGTACCTTTTATTTTGCAATGACCACGCTTGGTTTCGCAACGATCGTCACGCAAATTGCGCTTGCCTGGCAAAGCGTCACAGGCGGAGGCATTGGCATACCTGGCCCAGAAATGCCAGCCCCTTTTGATGACAACCTAGGCTTTTACTACTTGTGTCTAGCCTTTGCTGCTGTCTGTACGTGGCTCACCGCCAATATCGCACGCAGTCGTTTTGGCAGCGGGTTAATCGCGGTACGCGATGCCGAGGTGGCTGCTGAGGCTTGTGGCATTTCAAAAAGTCGTCTGCTGATTCCTGTTTTTATTTTGGCGGGCGCTCTAGCGGCTTTTTCAGGTGGTTTATTCGCAGGTTTGCAAACGTATGTCACACCCGACGCTTTCACGTTTGAACTATCGCTACTATTTTTTATCTCGATTCTGATTGGCGGGCGAGGCTCAATTTACGGACCGATGATTGGCACAATCATTCTGGTGATTTTGCCTGAGATTGCAGCACCACTTGCTGCGTGGTCAACATTTTTGTATGCCTTCTTACTGCTCGTCATTGTCCTGGCAATGCCCGGCGGCATCGCAGTGTTGCTTGATTTTAATAATCGCCGACCACTTGCCAAGCATCGTACCGTCGCACCACAAACGTCTTTGCTTGCGGCCTTAAACGCACATCACTCTTCGCAAAAAGTATTAGGTTTACAAAATATCGTACTCACTTTTGGTAGTGTGCGGGCCATCGACGGCATCTCTTTAGATGTAAAGCCCGGCAAGATTCACGGCCTGATTGGGCCCAATGGCAGTGGCAAGACAACAACCCTCAACGTCATCTCGGGCTATTACAGCCCAAGTGAAGGTCACTTAACCTTAGGGCAAGATCCACTCCCACCGGGCCTACCGCATTTGCGCGCTGGGCGGGGCATTGCTCGTACGTTTCAAACCCCTCGTATCGTTGGCGAAATTTCAGTTCTTGAAAACGTCATGATTGGTGGAGCAACAGCAGGCAAAGCGAACTTTCTTCAAGCCTTGCTTGCGCTGCCTGAAGATCGTCGTGAACGCCAGGCCTTAAAAACGAAGGCGCTTGCGTTGTTACAGGTGGTCGGCTTAGGCTCACTCGCAGATATCAGAACCGATCGGCTGCAGCACAGTGAGTTGCGTTTTATCGAGATTGCACGAGCACTCATGATTTCTCCTGATTTTTTGATGCTCGATGAGCCCGCTGCAGGTTTATCCAGTGACGAGATCAATAAACTTGGGGCGTTAATCAAGGCCATTAGCGCGTGCGGTACAGGCGTCTTGCTTGTCGAGCATCATGTCGATCTAATCTTTGAAATCTGTGACGATGTCACCGTATTAAATCTTGGAAAAATTCTGGCTGCGGGCACGCCCGACGAGATCAGAGCACACAAGGAGGTCGTCAATGCTTACCTCGGCGGCTAACGTGAAACAGCCCTTACTCTCGGTTGAAAAACTCGAATCGGGCCATGGCAAGATACAAGTGCTACATGGCGTTGACCTTCACATTGCGGCGGGCGAAGTGGTGTGTTTACTTGGTCCGAACGGAGCTGGTAAATCAACATTGCTGTGCGCCCTCTCGGGG
>CAIYCP010000297.1 GCA_903924715.1 uncultured beta proteobacterium | reverse complement strand
GCAGAGCAATCTCCTTTTTCATGAACATGAAATCCTTGCTCTGCATTTGCCTTCAAACCAGAAAAGTTTCCAGTCACTAAAACGTCATGGCCTTGCCAAGTAAAGTTAACCGTACCTTTTGCACTGGATCCAGAGCGAGATTCTAGAGAGGCAGATGCTTTTTGCCCCATTCCATGATCCCCTGTTTGACAGGCTGTCAATGACATAACAGCAAAAGCGCCTAGTGTTAAAGAAATGCCCTTAATCATTACCTATCTCCCATTGTGTATATTGACCCAAAATGGATCTGGCCTGATTTTCTCGCGAACACCCGATCTCTGGGCTCAGCTGGGAGGGTTTTGTTATCGAACAAATTATGTCAGCAGCCCCTCATTTTTACCGAACTGCACAGGGTGCCGAAGCTGACTTGGTAATCGATTTTCGCCACGGCCCAATCTGGGTCATCGAAATCAAACGCTCGTCTGCACCGACGGTCTCTCGAGGCTTTCATCAAGCAGCTGTTGATGTCAATGCTCATCGCAAAATCTTAGTCGCCCCAGTTGACCAGAACTACAGAATTAAGGACAACGTAGAAGTCATGAGCGTACAAAATTTGGTTTCTGAACTGGTCGCCTGATGATTGGCAGATGCTCCCAATGACTACAAAAAGTGGCTGCTAACTCAACAGGATATTGATCAGTGTCACGCAACTTTACCGTGCGTACACAACCCCAGCCCCACCCCTTGGGTCAGCCCCGCCCCGCATACGGCCGCCAATGGTTGAGATCACGTGCGCACGCGACATGCTGGGCTCAAAGCTATGCGCGCTTTGGTGCACGATATGACCCAACGCACGTAACTCTTTAATCACCGAGCGCGATACTGTGGCTTCTGTGTGTATACCCAGACCCTCGCAATGAATACGTGGGACGGTAACCGCTTCGACCGGTGACATCCCAAAATCCACTACGTTCAAAATAGCCTGCAAGGTGGCGCTAATGATTACACTCCCGCCAGGCGCACCAGCTAACAACACCGGCTTGCCATCCTTAAGCAACATTGTGGGCACCATCCCGGTCGTGCGCGCTTTACCGGGGGCCATCGAATTCTTTTTATTCGGGACCGGATCAAACAACTTCATCGAGTTGTTGTAGTTAAAACCTAAGCCTGGGGTGACGACGCCCGCGGCTGTGCCCAGCGTATGAGTCATGGATACCGCATTGCCCTCAGAATCCATCACGCACACATGCGTGGTGCAGCCTGGTGGCGCCTCTTCTTGCCCACCTGCGTACCGACCCGACTTGATTCGGTCAGCCCAATACGCCGCACGCTTTTTAGAAATCAACATCTCAGTGGGGACATCTGCAAAACGTGGGTCGCCTAAATAAGCGTTGCGATCAACGTGTGCAGCAGCCATCGCGCGGGCCACTAAATCTATATGCTTTGCAGAACCATGATCGAGTGCACTCAAGTCAAAGTGTTCGAGAATCTGCAACATTTCAATCAAAGTTGCACCACTGCCTGGTGGCGGATTAGAGCGCACCTCATACCCTCGATAAGAACCCACCAAGGGCAAGCTCTCTTCGGGTTGATAGTCGGCCAAGTCTTGGCGGGTCACGAAAGCGCCGTTCGTTTCTAGGTCGCGAGCGATTTCATCGCCGAGCGCGCCTTGATGAAACTCGCGCCAACCACCTTTGGCGAGTCGCTCTAGCGTGCGCGCGTAGTCAGGTAGGCGCATCACATCGCCAACCTTGAACAAACGCCCCTCGGGATGCAAATACACGCGCGCGCATTCGGCGGTTTTACGAATACGTGTGAGGCCATCTGGGATACCGGGCTGGGCGTAACCGCTCCAGACACTTGCTAAGTTTGGTGTGACCAGGATCCCTTCGTTCGCTTGTGTAATCGCAGGCGCAATCAAATCGGCCCAAGGCATCGAACCAAGTTTTTCATGAAACAAACCGAGTCCCGCTGGCGTACCAGGCGTCATGATGGCGGTATAGCCAATCTCGCTTCGAAAATCATCAAACAAGCTATAGCCAGAAATCGGTGTGCGACCCTTACAGTCTTTTTCCCACATATCAGGGCGCACGTTAGAGCCCGCGCGGTTATAGAAATCGATCATCCCGCTTGTGCCCGTGGCTGCATGAAAGTAATGCAAGGTGCCCATGCCGCCTAAACCACACATAAAAGGGTCGTTGACCATTTGCGAAAAAGCAGTCGCCAACGCCGCATCAAAAGCGTTACCGCCCTTCTCAAGTATCTCTGCCCCCACCTCAGCAGCGCGCGGCTGCGGACATACGACTACGCCTTTCATGTGAGCTTTCCTATCTCAAGCCAGCGGTGCAGAGGCAGCCTTCGATGCCGCCTGCGCAAACGATTCATAAAGCGTCAAATCCAGGGCATGCGCTTCTAGCGTTTCAGGATGCCACATACGGCGCGGCAGCTCGAGTATGTCGCCGCCATAGACATGCAGGCCGATCGCCGGCACGTTACCCAGACACTCGGCGACGTGCACGGTGTCAGCCATCATCGGCAAAATAGAGCCGCGGGTCAGCGTGACTTCGCTCGCCTTGCGCAGTTTTCCATCCTCACTGCGATACAGCGTGTTTTTTTCTTCGCCCGAAAACAGAAGAATCGTCGCCCACGTTCCATGATCATGCGGAGGCGTGCGGCGTCCGGCGGGGAAGCAAACCTTCAGCAGTGAGATCGACGGCGAGCGGTAAAACACTTGCCGCGCGTTGCCGCCCGTACCAGCAACAAACCGAAGTGCTTCGTCGATGGCATCGATATCGCCGCGCAGGGATTCAAGTTCTTCGCGCGCGGCTTTCATCGGATTACTGCTGTTGCTGGCCTTGGCGAAGCGAGCGACGAGTTCGTGAACTTGCATGGTGGTCTCCGGGGCGGTGTCGTTATGTAATTAAGATTGTAAGGATGGCAGCATTTATTCCGCTTTAATACCAGCAGCTTTAATCACCTCGCCATAACGTTTGAAATCTGCAGAGATTTCTTTACCGAATTTTTCAGGCGTGCCAGGTGAGGCTTCAATCCCAAGCGTATCGAGTTTAGCGATCACTTCAGGCGTCGATAAGACTGCGTTGAGTTCTTTGTTGAGGTAGTCGATCACTGAGCGTGGGACCTTGGAGGGTGCGAAAATTCCGACCCAGCCAATTGCCACAAAGTCTTTGATACCGCTTTCAATAAAGGTTGGGACGTCAGGTAGGGACGCTGCACGCTTTTCGCTTGAAACGGCGACGGCTTTGAGCCGACCACTTTTGATATACGGATAGCCTCCGGCAACTGCAGTAAAGACAAGCGGAATGACGCCGGCCTGAACATCGATCATGGCTTGACCACCGCCTTTATAAGGTACGTGTACAAGCTTGGATCCGGTTTGCTGATTGAGCAATTCGACTGCAATATGCTGTGGGCTCGCGACCCCTGAAGAGCCAAAATTGATAATTTTTCCAGGCTGCTTTGAAAGGGCAATAATTTCTTGTAGCGTTAGTGCTTCGAATTTAGGGTAAGCCAGCAGGATCAAGATTGTTTCGCCAATTTTTCCGATAGGCGTGAGATCTTTGAGCGTATCCAGTGGCATTGAAGTAAAAACATGTGGGTTAATCACGATTGTGCCGTCAAAGCCAAGCACTAAGGTGTATCCATCTGGCTCTGCGTTTGCAACCATTGCCGCACCGATATTGCCTGAAGCGCCTGCTTTGTTTTCAACAATGATTGTTTGTCCGATACGGCGTGATAATTGATCTGCAATTAAGCGACCGCTTGTATCGGTGACGCCGCCAGGGGCGAAAGGCACAATCAGTCGAATGGACTTGTTTGGATAATTGTTCTGGGCCAAAACAGGTGCAGAGGCGTTAATCAGCGTCATTCCCAAAAAATATAACGCCAGGCGAAGTGAATTGTTCATTATTATTTTTAGCATATTGTTTCCTTAACGCGTCTCACTGCCGTCTTTGCTATTTATGTATATTTGTATATTACCCATAAATTAGTAAAAAACGATGAGCCCCGCATAGTCCTTACGTAAAGTAACGCTCATAATGGCAACCATATCCACCACTCACCTAATCACCCATGTCCAAAACCATCATTTTCGATACCGAAGCAACTGGCATTAAAGAGCCCGTGCTAATAGAAGCCGCTTGGGTAGAGCTTGAATCCATTGCGCCCTTCACTGTTACCAACCCCTTTGGGCAGCGCTACAACCCTGGCAAGCCTATCACCCTTGGCGCACTTGCGACCCATCACATCATGGATGAGGAGTTAGTTGATTGCCCACCAGCCGCCAGTTTTATCCTGCCTGGCGACGTTGATTACATGATTGGGCATAACGTAGACTTTGATTGGGAGGTGATTGGTAAGCCCGACATCAAACGAATCTGTACGTTGGCCTTAGCGCGCAAGCTATGGCCCGATTTGGATAGCCATAATCAAAGTGCCCTACTCTACTACCTAGAGCGAGCGACAGCACGTCAGCAATTGCGTAACGCCCATTCCGCGCTAATTG
>CAIYCP010000296.1 GCA_903924715.1 uncultured beta proteobacterium | reverse complement strand
GTGCAAAGTTGTGTGTCCCGTCGCTTGCATTGAAGTGCACCCCGAGTTTTGCGAAACCCCAGAGGCGCTGATGGTGAAATACCACACCCTCACACGCCTAACCGCTTAACGATCTAGGCCGCTGGCCACACCACAGGCTTGGCTTCGGGGTGTACTTTCATTAAACGACTTGGCTGGCCAGTCACGTGGGTGAACCAGACCGCAGCGACTTCGCCTTCGTCGATCACATCAACCGATTGATCCCCAACCTGAGCCACTTTGCGCACGCTGTCATCGTCTTCAAGCACATCCATCGGGATATCCATGCGCAACATGCCTGGGGCGCGCAACACCAAATAACCCATTCGAATATCGGTACTGACACCAGCCAGCCCTGGACATTGCGCCACACTCAGCCAGCCACCCTTCGCATCGACCACAAACCAGCGCTGGTGATATTGTGCAGCTTCGCGATGTTCTGAACCGCTGCAGCCCACCACTGGAAAAGACATTTCTTTTGACATGAATAACGCCCTAGCTTGGTTTAATCTAGCGCTTAGTCTAGCCCAATCCAAACCTTTCTCTTTGAAAGCAGAACCCTTATGAAAATCGATCACCTAGATCATCTTGTGTTAACCGTGGCCAGCCTCGAGCGTACCTGCGATTTTTATAGCCGTATTTTGGGCTTTGAGGTCATCACCTTTTTGGGCGATCGCAAAGCCCTGAGGTTTGGGCAACAAAAAATCAATTTGCACCAGGTCGACAACATGTTCGACCCAAAAGCCAAGACCCCGACCGCTGGCTCAGGCGACCTGTGCTTTATCGCGGTCACACCGGTTGATGACATCGTCAACGAACTGAACGCCGCGGGCGTCACGATCGAACTCGGGCCGGTCGAACGCACCGGCGCGGTCGGCAAAATCAGATCCGTCTACCTGCGCGACCCAGATGACAATCTGATCGAATTATCGAACTATCTGCCTTAACTTTAGGGTGTGGGGGGATAGATTCCGAAAATGCATGCAAATTCAGACCAAAGATCGAGGGCAGGTATCGACCGATATCCTCATTTTCCCTTATATCGCAACTTTCTAACTTGCATTAAAGTCGGGCGTCGCATTTAAAAACTTGGAGACAACATGAGCAAGACAACTAAGACCGCCGTTCAGGCCTCGCGCCGTAAGCTTTTGCAAGGCGCCGCCGGGTTAGCCGCAATGGGCTTGCCTGCGATTTCGCTCGCGCAAAATAAACCGATCAAAATCGGCATGCCCACTATTTTGTCGGGTCGTGTGGCCATGTTGGGTCTGTCGTCACGCAACGCCGTGATGCTCGAGGTTGATAAATTTAATGCTGCCGGTGGTTTGGGCGGGCGCATGATTGAAATGGTTGTGCGCGACTCAAAAGGCCAGCCTCAAGAGGCGGCCCGCGTCGCACGCGAATTAGTGACGAGCGATGGCTGTGAACTGCTGTGGGATGCTGAGGCGTCTTCGGGTGCGTTTGCCGTACATGAAGTGGCAAAAGACTTGGGCGTCTTTGTGATGCACACCAACTCAGAAACCTCTTCACTGACTGCTGACCCCAAACTACGCGTACCAACCGCGTTTCGTTGCGCGCGCCAGGGCATTCATGATGCAATCGCAGGCGGTGCCTACGGTGCGCAGGTCGCAAAAGAGCTCAAGCTCAAGCGTTGGATGAGTATTTCGCCCGACTACGCCTACGGCCGCGACACAACGACTGAATACTTTGAATATCTGAAGCACTTCAACAAAGACATCGAAGTGGTTGGCGAAGTTTGGCCAAAGTTGTTTCAGGCAGACTACAGCGAAAACATTACACGCCTCGTGCAAGGTAAACCACAAGCGATTTATTCGTGCTTGTGGGGTGGCGATATGACGTCGTTTGTTGATCAGGCAAGCATTTATGCTCTGTTCAAAGATAAACAATTCTTCTCGCCAAACATTGCTGAATACGCGGTGCTCACAGCACTTAAAAATGTACCGCCAAACATGCACTCTGGTAACCGTTACCTCAAGACCTTTCCGAACACGCCGGCCAACGCCGCGTGGGCAGATTCCTATGTTGCCAAGTTCAAAGATTTACCCCTGAACTGGTCGTGGGAAAACGCAGTCGGGATGGGCTTCTTAACCGCCGCCATGAAAAAAGCAAACAGCTCAGACGGTAAAAAGATCGCTGAAGCGATGCGCGGTATGAAAATTGATTCGCCTTTTGGCGCCGATGGCACCGTGACGATGCGCGCTGAAGACAATACCATTATCAACTACGCCATCGGTTATGGCCCATTGATCAGCAAAGAACCCTTCGTCACCAAGCAAACTGTTGGCGATTGGAAGCAAATCCTCGAACTCGAACTCGAGTGGAAGAAACGCAAAGGCTGGGCATAACACTCAGAGAGTCTTGCACTGAGGTCTGAAGGCCTCTGCCTGAACGTTCAAGCAGAGGCCTTTTTTATACCAGCCGTTTGTTCTTGCTTTAACCGCACCCGTCTGCACTGTCCAGTCAGTTGCGGTTGTATCAACCGTATACCCCCTCTCGGAGACCCTCGTGGATCCCATCGCCTTATATGAATGCCTGACCTCAATGTCATGCATCGTCACGCAAACTAGCACTGGTTTGATTGTTGGCTCGCTGCTCTTTTTAGTCGCGGCTGGCCTGACCCTAATCTTTGGTGTGCTTGGAGTGATTAATTTTGCGCACGGCTCGCTTTACATGCTGGGCGCCTACATGGCCCTGTCAGCCTATCGCATCACAGACAGCTACGTGCTATCAGCCGTGATTGCTGGCGCAGGCGTCGGGTTGTTCAGCCTGATTTTTGAACGCTTTTTCATGCGGCGCGTGTATCAAGCCGAGGTCTTACTTCAGCTGCTGGTGTGCTACGCCCTGATTCTCATCATGGACGATGCTGTCAAAATTATTTGGGGCCCGGAGTTTCAATCGATGGGCATGCCAGCGGCCTTTCAAGCGCCGCCCCTGTTTATCTTTGATGGCATCGTGCCCGTCTTTTATGTCTTCATGATTTGCGCAGCTGCAGTGATTGCTTTAGTGATGTGGTACATCCTGACACGCACTCGCATCGGTAAGGTCGTGCGCGCAGCAGCGCACAACCCGACGATGACTTCGGTGCTTGGGTTAAACACCACCTGGATCTACGCCGGTGTCTTTGCCTTTGGCGGTGCGCTTGCGGGCTTGGCCGGTGCGCTTGCCGCCCCAGTGCGCTCAATGTCACCTGGCATGGGCTTCTCGATTTTGATCGAGTCGTTCATTGTGACGGTCATTGGTGGGATGGGTTCAGTGAGCGGCGCGTTAGTGGGCGCCCTATTGATCGGCCTGGTGCGCTCGTTTGGCTCGATTGGGTTTCCGCTTTTCGTTGAAGGCATTATGTTTTTGGCAATGGCGTTGATCCTAATTCTTAAGCCAAGTGGTCTATTGGGCAAGGAGCCGCGTCCATGAGTTTACTCACCGAAAAAAACCTCGCACACGGGGCGACCCAACGCGCCGCGTTGCTGGAGACACGCGCATGAATAACGCCTTCAAAAAAGAATTGCTACTTGGGCTCGTTGTACTCGCTCTGTTAGCGGCGCTGCCCCTGCTGTCGCCCGGGCGCGTCACGCTTGACTTTGTGATTCGTCTGGCTGCGCTCGGCGTATTCGCCACCTCGCTGAACATTTTGGTGGGCTATGGCGGCATGGTGTCATTTGGTCACGCCATGTTTTTTGGCGGCGGGGCTTATACCTTTGGCCTGTTAATGCAGCGCACTGACGTCTCGATACCTGTCGCGCTATTAGGCGCAATTGTTTTTTGCTCACTGCTGGCTTGGGTGATCGGGATGATTTGCGTCAAGCTCAAAGAGATTTATTTCTCGTTCTTGACGCTCGCGTTTCAGATGTTGATTCACAGTGTGATTATCACGTGGACCTCACTGACAGGCGGTGATCAAGGTTTGATGGGTGGTATCCCACGCAGGCCTTTCTGGGGTGGCATTAATGTGGCCGATCCCAACACGCTTTACTGGTTTTGTGTCGTCATCGGCGTGGCCAGCTTGCTTATCATGCGCTACGTTTTGCAATCCCCGTTTGGCTATACCCTGCGCATGGTGCGCGACAACGCCGATCGTGCGCGCTTCTTAGGGATTGATGTGTGGCGTATTCGTTTGTATGCCTTTATTTTGGCAGGTGCCTTTGCTGGAATCGGTGGCTCGCTGATGGCGTTGTTTGTGTCGGGGGCATACCCAGAGTTTAGCTATTGGACAATGTCGGGAGAAGCCGTATTTATGATCATGATGGGTGGCATCAATGTTTTCTTGGGCCCGATCATCGGCGCAGGTTTGTTGAACATCTTTAACGACATCATCACACGCACAACTGAGTATCACGGTTTGGCGTTAGGCGTGATCGTGCTGATTTTTGCTCTTGGGTTTAAACGCGGCATCACAGATTTTGTGGGGCAAATATTCAACACCATCACTAAAAAGCGCGTGCAATCATGACAAAAAAATACCTGAGTGTGGTGACGGGTGGCTCAAGTGGTATCGGCGCAGCTTGCGTCAGGCATTTAGCCAAGCGCGGTGACTTAGTGATTGCGCTCGATTTGCCTGGCACCTGGTCTGAAGCAAAAATGAAAGAACTCGGTGTGCACGCCTACCCCTGCGATGTCACTGACGAGCAAGCGGTGCGCGACATGGCCGCAATGATCGAGGCCAAGCACGGTCAAATCTCGGCGCTGGTCAACAGCGCTGGGATTTTGCAACGCCGCTTAACGCCTGACAAACTCACCATGACAGAATGGGATCGCGTGGTGGCGGTAGATCAGCGCGGCACGTATCTTGCCTGCGCAGTATTTGGCTCGCGCATGGCCGAACTAGGCGCTGGGGCGATCGTTAATATCGCCTCGATTACCTCGATGCGGTCGGTACCTTTACACGCCTATGCGCCCGCAAAGGCTGCTGTGGCGTCAATGACTGCATGTCTGGCGGCTGAGTGGGGTCGCGCCGGTGTGCGTGTTAATGCGATTTCGCCTGGCTACGTACTCACCGAGGCGTTGCAAGCCGCGATTGATCGGGGCGATCGCAATCCTGAAGACCTCACGTCGCAAGCCGCTATGGGTCGCATGGTCACTCCAGACGAAATTGCAGACTCGGTGGGCTTCTTGTTGTCGCCTGCCGCTAAGGCAATCACTGGCATCAACTTACCGGTTGATGCGGGTTGGCTCGCCGGATCGACCTGGCAAACCTACGGCGGTGTGCCGCCCGCTCACACCAGCCCCAACGGAGGCCGCTGATGCTTAAGATCGAAAAGCTCTGCAAGGCCTTTGGTGGTGTCGTCGCAACCTCTGATGTCTCGATTCACTTCAAGACTGAATCTCTCACCGCCGTAATCGGCCCCAATGGCGCCGGCAAAACAACGTTCTTTAATTTAATTTCAGGCGCGCTCAAACCCGACTCTGGTCGCATTTTGCTAGACGGCGAAGACATTGTTGGCATGACAAGCAGCGCGATCGTACACAAAGGAATTGGTCGCGCGTTTCAAGTCGCCAAACTTTTTAAAACACTGACCGTTGAAGAGTCGCTACGCGGTGCCTTGATGTCGCCTCTGGGACGCTCGGCGCAAATGCACGGGCGGTTTCCGTTAGCACAGACGCGCGATCGAGCCTTTGAAGTCATGGAGCAACTTGGCTTGCATACCAAGGCGCATTTGATTAGCGGCAATTTGTCGCACGGCGATCAAAAGCTTTTGGATATGGCCTTGGCTCTGGTGTTAAGACCTAAAGTGCTTTTGCTAGACGAGCCCGTAGCTGGCATGGGCCCCGAAGAACGCGAGCAGATGATCGAGACGGTTTACGGCCTCTGGAAAAAAGGTGGCTTAACTGTCGTGCTGATCGAGCATGACATGGAGATCGTCTTTAGAGTCTCACAACACATCCACGTTTTATCTTACGGCAAGCTCTTAGCTGAGGGTAGCCCAGAACAAATCCGCAACAACCCGGCTGTCATTGAGGCCTACTTGGGTAAACCCCGCGAGGAGCACGCATGAGCGACCACGTGCTAAAGGTGCAAGACATTGATGTCTTTTATGGCACCAGTCAGGCATTGTTCAACTTATCGTTTGAAGTCAACCGTGGCGAGACCTTGGCGTTACTCGGGCGAAACGGCGCTGGCAAAAGCACCACCATGAAGACCATTGCGGGCGTGAATCCCACAAAAAAAGGTAGCGTCGAGTTATACGGCAAGGTCATCACTGGACGCGCTGCACATTTGATTGCCCGTGCGGGCATTGGCTATGTGCCAGAAGACCGGCAGATATTTCCAGATCTTAGCGTCGACGACAATCTCACCATCGCAATCAAAAAAGGGGCGAAGGGTGAAGACGACTGGAGCCTTGAGCGCGTGTATGACACATTGCCGCTGTTAGCGCCCCTGAAAGACCGAATGGGCGGGCAATTATCTGGCGGCGAACAACAGATGCTGACTGTTGGCCGCGCACTGATGGGAAACCCAGATGTGTTGCTGCTTGACGAACCTAGCGAAGGCCTCGCCCCCATCATGGTGCAAAAGATTGGTGATTTGATCGCGACCTTGCACAAGCTCGGAAAAACAATCGTACTGGCCGAACAAAATTTACATTTTTGCTTAGGCTTAGCAGATCGGGCAGTGGTCATCGACAAAGGGACCGATGTGTTTTGCGGCACGATCCACGAACTCAACGACAACGCTGATATCAAACAACGGTATTTATCCGTTTAACCCCAAGGGGATCGCTTTGCATCTTTCAAAAACCAACGCCTCACAGGCTTTTGACATGAGCGGCACCCACTTGTGGATTACGGGTGCTGCCGGCGGCATCGGTAGCGCGACC
>CAIYCP010000295.1 GCA_903924715.1 uncultured beta proteobacterium | reverse complement strand
TCATCCAAACGATTGCCTACTGTTTTGGGATAATTCAAATCTGTTATAAATTAAAAAAGGAGACCAATATGAAGAGGCTTGTTATCTGCATATTGTTGACGTTTGCCACTGCGGCTACATGGGCGCAATCATGGATCAAAGTCAACTATGACACTGGAGCTGGAACACCAGTTCAGCAAGTTGAAGCAGTTTTCAGGGCGGCAGAAGGTGCCCCTAATGGGCAGGCATTGGTAATTCTTCATCATGCAGGTGGCTTCAGCTTTAACACGACCAAACAATACGGAGAGTTTTACTCAAAGCAGGGCTTCACAACGCTTGAGTTAAAAATGTTCAACGACTATGACGGTCGTCCATCACCACTTATTCTTCATGGACAAATGATGGGTGCTCTTAAGCATTTATCCCAGATACCAGGAGTTGATTCAAAAAAAATATCAGCCATGGGTCTTTCGTTGGGCGCTTTCATGACTGTAGATGCCGCCAGCCAATGGTTCTATGATCACTATCGGGCAGATGAATTGCGTTTTCATAAACTCATTGCGATGTACCCGACTTGTTGGATTACATCTGCAGCCGCCTCAGGAAATGCAGTGGGCATACCACTCTTCAATGGCATGCCGGCTAACTTCTTGGAAAAATGGGCGCATATTCCTTTACTGATCTTAGCGGGTGGCAAGGACAGTTACGACAGCGAAGATCCCAATGCATGCCCTGACTTTGTCAAAAATATCAAGGACACCAAGCAGGCAGAAATCACCAGCGTTCATGTGTACCCAAACGCAACGCATGCTTGGGATCACGGAAGAAATTACAGTTTTCCAATTCGCGGCGGGTGTACAGGTAGAACAAACTGTACTAATCGCATCGTGTACTCAGCCGAAACTGTAGAAAAGGGTAAGCAAGCTGTTTTATCTTTTTTAGCAGAGCAGTAATTACTGTTATCAAAGCGACAATTACTGGTGCATCTGAACGCTGCTAAAGGTACCAGTTTACGTCACTGGTGATGCAATTTTCCCCAAATGAACAGCCGTTGTGTCGCGGGAGAAGACATTGACGTTTTAACGCCGCATTACCCAAGATTGAAAGCCGACTGACGCAACGCTCCAAACCAGCAACTGAAATGCAGGTTGAACGCGCCATTGAGCGGCGCCTAAAGGCGTCGGTTCGATTGGCCTGTTATGCGGCTTCATGGCCTGTAGACCACAGTCTCATCTACTGCGTAGAGCATGCAGGCTTGACCAGCGCGTTCCGCGCAGCGACGTAGCGCCTCGGAGACATCGTTAGCACCTTTATTCCAAGCCCAGTGTCGCCGCGTTGCAGATACCGCAAACGCACGCGGAAAGCTCGAATCGAGAAATCGCTTGTAGTTGTTGACACCGTCAACCAGATCAAGGGGGATTTTCCCCACATCATCAATATCACCGTGACCGCTGGATGGATTCTGTTGAGCGCGCAAACGGTGTGGAAGTGTTAATTGGTCCGGGCTGGAAATCCGTCGCGAGTCGGTGATCACACCTCGATCTATCGCGCTTGTGGCCAGCGGTTCGCAGCCCATTGGTTGGTTGCCTTCGTTGCCAGTGCAGAAAAAAACACTTGCTTTGCGGCTCGCTGCCACTTCCGGATGCAAGAAATTGGCCGCTCCCGTGTTTTTCTCAATATTGATCCATCGCTTTACAAGCGCCTCATCAGCCTTACCGTCTGAGTACTTGATGATCCACCCGTAAAGGCCTTGTTCATTCACAGATCGCAGGTTGAGCTTACCGGCAGAATCATAGTGACCGTGAAATCCAACGAACGTCTGCAAGGCTGGATAGTCATCGGTAAACATGCGTTGCCGACCTCCCAGGAACATACGTGAACACGATGAGACGCAATAACCAGACACTGCGGTGGTAATGCCCTTGTCGCGAAATAACTCACCAACTCGATACCCCGTCCATGAGTCGCCTCCCCAAGAATTACGTAATACAGCGACATCAATAGTTGGAGTTTTTGCGAAAGCGTCTCTGACCTTGGCAAGCTCGTCGCCTATTACTGGACCGGAAAGGATCAGGGAGTTGCCGACCACCGTAACCTCCATTGCACAAGCTACTAGTGCGCCGTCCAACAGCAACACTATTGAAAACACTACCTTCAGTAGCCAATAAAACTGTCGTCGCGATCTGACAAGGACGTAGCCCAGACGCACGCGATGCCGAAAAAGGTTTCTTATGAGTTTAAACATTCTCATACACCCAACTGAATATTGAACAACGCGCTTCCGTTACGCGTAGCTGCGTCAGAAAGCAGGGATGTCTTACTTGATGAATATATACCCGTATCCTCAAAACGCAATACATACCGTAAAACCTGCGTGATATTCTGGACGCTGCGGGATAATATGGACATAAACTTTTCCCGACAGTAGCCTAGGGCCGTGCTTGTAGCGGTTTTATCTGCCATCCATACAAGTATAAAAATTCCAGCAACCCCAGCACGCGATTGCCAGATTCTAGGTGCCAAAGCGCTGAAAACAGGTAAATTTACCGGCTTGGTGAACAGCAGCTTCTGCGGCATACCTGACTTGCGATGGCGTAGCCTGAAAGACCGCCTCAAGTTGCCTGCTGACTTGCAATTTTTAGATTTTTCCTTCAGTCAAGACCCGCTGTGTCGCGTTAGGAGTCTTTCGCAGCGCTTGGAAAATCAGATTGATTGCTCAGAAGCGGTCACACCTGAGAGCCTTAGTTA
>CAIYCP010000294.1 GCA_903924715.1 uncultured beta proteobacterium | reverse complement strand
CAAAATCTTGCCCGCTGTCGGTACCAACGCCTTCGCTTGTAAACCCATAATCGTATGGGCGATCGCGGATTTACCTGAACCTGATTCACCCACCAAACAGACAATCTCACCCGGCCTGACCGTCAAATTAACCCGTTCGACCGCATGGGCGCGATCTGCGCCGCGCGGCAGCGAAATCTCTAGGCCTTGCAGCTCAAGCACCGGCTGGCTCATAGGCGTTTTCTCATGCGCGGGTCGAGCAGATCACGCAACCCGTCACCAAACAAATTAACCGCTAAAACCGTGACCGCTAGAAACACACCTGGAAAAAATATATTGTGGGGCAGCATGACAAACATCGCCCGACCTTCTGCCATGATGTTTCCCCACGTCGGCGTTTCTGGTGAAATGCCAACCCCTAAAAAGCTCAACACCGCCTCGACCAAAATCGCATGAGCGGCAATATAGGTCGTTTGAACAATCAAGGGCGCGATTGTGTTCGGCAAAATATGGCGCACCAACAACACATGCGTTGGTGTGCCGACCGCGATTGCAGATTCAACATAAGGCTCTTCGCGCACAGACAATACGACTGAACGTACCAATCTGACAACCCGTGGGATTTCGGTAATCGCAATGGCCAAGATCACCGTTGACAACCCGGCATTCAGCAAGGCCACCATCGAGAGCGCCAATAAAATTGCTGGGATGGCCATCAAGCCATCCATCACTCGCATCACAACCGCATCCAGCCAGCGAAAATACCCCGCGAGCAAACCCAGTAACAAACCAATCACTGCGCTAATCATGGCCACGGTGGCGCCAATTAAGAGCGACACGCGCGCACCAAATACAACTCGACTATAGATGTCACGGCCCAGTGAATCCGTACCCATCAAATGTACGAATTTAAATTTGTTACCGTCATCGTCGCGCAGGGTCGATTCGTATCCCGGCAGTTTATTGCGCACACTCGGATTGATTTCATCAGGACTCATCGTGTGTAAAAACGGCGCCAACAGCCCGATCAGCAAAACACACAAGAGAATCACAGCGCCAATCATCACACTCGGATTACGCAGAAGACTCTGCAGCGCCGTGGTTCGTGCGTGCGGCTGGTTCGCGGCGTTCAATACCGTATCCTCGGATCGAACAAGGTATAAGACAAATCAATCAATAAATTGATCATGACCGAGGTCAGAGAAAACAACAACACCAAGGCCTGCACAGTGGGAAAATCCCGTGCCAACACTGCGTCGACCGTCAGTCGACCCAAACCCGGAATACTAAAAACACTTTCAGTCACCACTACGCCGCCAATCAGCAAAGCGATGCCGATCCCAATCACAGTCACAATCGGCACAGCCGCGTTACGCAGCGCATGGCGCATTAAAACGATCTGATTGGTCAAGCCTTTTGCGTGCGCAGTACGAATGTAATCTTCACCCAACACTTCTTGAACGCTGGTGCGTGTAATGCGTGCAATCAGTGCGCAATAAACCGCCGACAAGGCAAAACACGGCAGCAATATTTTTTGTAACCAGCCCCAAAACCCCTCAGAAATTCGTTGATACCCTTGAACAGGCAACCAACTCAGTTCGATCGAAAACAACCACATGAAAAGATAGCCGACCACAAACACAGGGATTGAGAAGCCCATCACGGCAAGCCCCATCACGACCCGATCAATCCAGGTGCCCGTGTAATACGCCGCTAGCACGCCAAGCGGCACGGCAATTAATACCGACAAAATAATGGTACACAGTGCGAGTGAGAGCGTGGGCTCAATACGATCGAGGATCAACTCACTGACTTGTTTTTTGAAGAAGAAAGATTCGCCTAGATTGCCTGTTGACACCTTACTGAGCCAAGCACCAAACTGCACCAGTACAGGTTGGTCTAAACCAAGCTGGACTCGAATCTCTTGTATCTGCTCAGTCGTCGCGTTGTCGCCCGCGATGATGGCGGCCGGATCGGCAGCACTCAGACGCAACATCAAAAACACAAGCACCACGACCATCACCATAACTGGCAAGGTCGCAATCACTCGCTTGGAAATATAGCGGAACACGATTGATGAGCCTGTTACTTTCCAGTCTTTGTAAGATTCCAGAAGACTGGCGCGGGCGCCTCAATCACGCCACTCAAATTTTTACGCGCCACCATCGGCTGATACCATTGACCCAGAGGGATATAAACGGGATATTCAATCGCACGCAATTGCACCGCTTCGGTAAGTGCTTTTTGTTTAGTTAAATCGGTTTCACGCGAAAAATCACTGCGCAGTTTTTCAATCTGTGCATCGCAGGGCCAACCAAAGGTCGTCTTCTCGCAAGCGGCGTTTAAATAACTGGATTCAAGCGGATTAAAAACATTATTGGTAGAAGTGATAGTGAGATTCCATCCCCCTTTTGCGATCGGATCCTTTTTGGTGCGACGCACGACCACCGACTGCCAGTCCATTGACTGCATGTCGACTTTAAAGCCCGCTTTCTCAAGCAACGATTTTGCAACGGGTGCTAAGTTGGCATAAACATGGCGGTCGGTCGAATGCAACAACACGATGGGCGTCCCGTCATAGCCAGACTCTTTGACCAGTTCACGGGCTTTCTTAAAATTCGACTCAAGCAACCCATCCATACCGATTGTGGTACCCAGTGGTGTACCGCAGAAGAACATGGATTTACATACTTTGTAATAGTCGGGATCGCCGATCACTGCTTTCAAAAAATCTTCTTGGTTGAAGGCATACCAAATTGCCTGACGCGCCTTGACGTTATCGAAGGGTTTATTCAGAGAATTGAATCTAAACACGTACTGATTGCCCATTGAGCTCCAATCACTAAACTGGATGTTGGCATTCTTTTTTAGCATCGGCAACAGATCATGCGAGGGCTGCTCAATAATATCGATCTCGCCTGCCAATAAGGCATTGACCGCGGTTTGCTGATCAGCAATCGCCAACCATTCAACGCGATCAACCTTGACCACCTTGCCACCCGCCATGGCTGAGGGCGGCTCAGCACGCGGTTTATATTGCGCAAATTTTTCGTACACGACCTTGCTGCCCGGCTTCCATTCGTTGGTTTTAAACACGAAGGGTCCTGAGCCGACATATTCAGAAAGCTGCTCTTGCGGGCTTGTTTCTGCCACACGTTTTGGCATCATAAATGCCGTACCCGTTGGGCGACTCAAGCCAATCATCACTGCAGCTGAAGGCTCTTTTAAATTGATTTTGAAGGTTTTTTGATCAACTGCTGTAATGTCCTTCAAATAGGTCAGCATCTCTTGACCAACAACATCACGCGCAGCCCAACGCTTAATTGATGCGATGCAATCATCTGAGGTGACGGGCTTGCCGTCATGCCAAAGAAGACCTTCGCGTAAGGTCATCGTATAAACCGTCTTGTCTTCGCTCAGTTGATAGGTGTCAATCATTTGAGGCTGCACAGCACCTTGAGCATCCATCGCAAAAAGCGTGTCGTAAATCATGTAGCCATGATTGCGTGAGATGTACGCGGTACTCCAGACCGGATCAACAATTTTTAAATCAGAATGCATCACCGCGCGCACAATGGTCTGCGGTTGAGCCATTGCTGCGCCATGCATACCGACCGTACTCAAGCCAGCAATGACCATCGTTGCGACCAAATAGGTGCTGCGTAGATTCTTCATGATCATGATGCCCATCTCCAAAACATTGCCAGGTTTTACAACACGCCTTGATCAATCAAGTCTTGTATTTCTGTCTCTGAATAACCAAGCATTTGTTTAAGCACGTGCACATTGTCCTCGCCATAGCCGGGCGCACCACGATCAATCACACCGCCCGCATACGCCGGGGTCGCACTCATTTTTACCGGAAACTCATTGACGGGCCAGCGACCAATCTTAGTGCCGGTTACTTCAGTGAGCCACTCAAGCTCTTTTAACTGTGGATCAGTGTCATAGCGATCCGCGGCAGTCTGGCATACGCCCGCAGGCACGCCAGTTTGTTGTAAGCGCAGCATGCAAGCGCTGGCATCTTGCGTCGCTGCCCACGCACTGATTTTTTCATCGAGCGCATCTTGATTTTGCAAGCGCAAGGCTAAGGTACTAAAGCGCAAATCCCATTGCAGTTCGGTCAAGCCAGGTTCACGCACAAGGGCGTTCCACTCAGTCTCGTCAAAACAGGCAATCGCAAGCCAACGATCTTCGCCCGCGCAGCGATAGGCGCCGTGTGGTGCTGCAGGTTTATAGGGCGAGCGATTTCCATAGCGAGTCCACTCACGCCCATTGGCCGACCAGTCAAGCACTGCGGTTGCGGTTTGATAAATCCCTGCCTCGCATTGCGAGGCATCAATCCATTGACCTTCGCCTGTACGGTTACGGTGATAAACGGCACCTAACGTGGCCAGCGCAAAACCATAGGCGCCGATCCAGTCAAGATAAGAGTAGCCCCAACCCGCCGGCATCGCAGGATCCGGGCGCCCAGACATTTCGGTGGTGCCGGCAAACGAAGCTGCCACCGGGCCCACTGTTCTAAAGCGGCCATACTTGCCAATACCACCCATGCCGGATTGCTGCACGTAAATAATGTCAGACTTAATCGACTTCAAGACCTCGTATCCCAGCCCTAAGCGTTCAAGCACGCCGGGTGAAAAACCCTCTGCCACAATATCTGACTGACGTGCCAATTCTTTGGCAATGGCCAAGCCCTTGGGGTGACGGATGTTTAACGACATCCCTCGTTTGCCCGCATTTTTGTTATTGAACTGCCCACCCATATCCGAGTCAGTCACACCTAGCAGCGGTGCAGTCGCCACTTCTCGTGCAGCACGACCGCCCACCGGGGACATCGCGGCCAATCTGGTGTCTGGATTTTCTTTCCATTCGACCTTGATACTTTCGGCACCCAAGGCGGCAAGAATACGCGTTCCACCGGCAGATGCCAGAAACCACGAGAAATCAAGAATTTTGATGCCCTGTAGGGCAAACGGTCGACCACGCGCAGAAATATTTTGAACCGTCGGTCTGTATTTAAAAGTTTTTGACTCTGCCTGCGCGTTGACTGCTTCAGTATTCTTTGCTGCGCCGGTCAGGGTACTGAGCTCAGCGTTGTGCTGCCCCAGCAGCGGCGCACGCTTGCCAGCCTGCCAAGCTGTCGCGGTGCTCAGCCATTTGCTAGTCGGGTAGCGCAAAGAACGACCTAACTCAGGATGATGGATGTCGGTAAACGAATGACGCATCAGCCAGTGCTCATCCAAGGCGTTTTCGTGGGGCTTGCGCACGGGTGCCCAAAGCAAGCCAGCGTCTTGCGCGTCGCGCCAAGGCAGATCTTTGTAATCGTACGACCCAACAAAATCCCGGATCACTTCAAGCATACGAACCGTCTCGGCATCCATCCCCGCAGAACCCGGCGTGCTGCGCGCCTTTAAATCTGCCGTCGCAGCAGGAGCCTGCAAATCAGCCGCTTTGCCATACCGATCTAGAAACGGCACAAGCTTGGCTTTATCGCGTGCCGATACACCCCACGTCATATTCCAGCGTTTGTCCTTAGTCGCACTCACGTTGGGAATCGGGGTAGGCTTTTCGACCGCGTGGCGTGCAGTCTGTCGATACAAAGGCGCACGACGCATCACCCACGACATCACATCGAGCTCAGTATTTTTTGCGACCGCCTCATGCACCGCACACGAAAGGTCTTGCCCTTCGCCTGTTGATTGACGCGTAATCAGAGCGGCAACAATTGCCGCGGTCATTTGTTCAGCAGCAATGTGATACGCATGCCAAACCTGCGGGGCGACGGGTGGGTGCTCGTAGTGTCCGTTGGCGTTGCGGTCATAACCGCAACACATCATCACACCACCCAAGGCCAGATGAATCAGATCCGAAGCTTTAAAGTCCTTCCAGGGTCCGGTGTCACCAAACGGCGTGATACGCGCCGTGATCAAGGTTGGAAACAATTTGTTCAATGATTGCGCCGACTTGAGCTCAGTCAAGAACTGCCCACAGGTGCTATCTAAAAAAACATCGGCAGTGCCAAGCAGTTGCAAACAGGCAGCCTGGCCCTGCGCCGTAGTTAGATCGAGCTGAACCGATTTTTTGCCGCGGTTATAGGCACAAAAGAAAATCGACCGTTCGGGATCGGGCTGATCACCCAGAAAAGGACCAATCTTGCGCGTGGGGCTTCCACCAACCGGCTCGATCTTGATGACCTCAGCACCGAGTCCGGCGAGCAGCAGGCCACAATACTCTCCAAGCTCATCGGCGACTTCAACGACACGCAAGCCCGCAAGCATGCCAGGCTTATCTTGCGGGTTCGCAAATAACTCGGCGGCTACAAAAGACGACTGCGACATGACTATTCCTCTGCGTTGTCTCAATACGACCGACACGTGTGTACGCGCCTGGCCACGATTCTATTTATTTTGCTTACTAGCATGATGCCCCACAAAATAGGTATCATGCAACAGCGCCGTGCATTTTGTGCCGGCACCGGCTACTGGTGCACCCAGACACCAACGCCCACACACCAAAGGATTATGCTTTGAACGAACTACGTGCGCTTAAAAATAAAATTGCGGTCGTCGGGGTTGGTAACACCGCCTACGGCGATTTCCCCTTAATCAGCGACTACGGCCTCGGGGCGCAGGCGTTTAAGTCGGCGATCTCAGATTGTGGACTCGCCAAAGATGAAATCGATGGCCTGCTCGTTTGCCGCGTTCCGTCCTATGCCCGCATGGGTGAAGTCCTGGGTTTGAATCCACGCTGGACCATGACCCTGCCCGGACACGGTCGGATGTCAGGCATGTCGATCATCGAGGCCATGCTGGCCCTAGAAACCGGCGCAGCAAAATACGTCGCGTTGATCTACACCAATATCGGACGCTCACGGCGCGTGAACTACGGCGGCGAAGATGCGTCAAGCTTCTGGAACCCCTGGGGGTTTACTTCTCCAGGTGCCGCACACGCCATGATGTTT
Organism: uncultured beta proteobacterium; assembly: GCA_903924715.1. Classification (GTDB taxonomy): domain Bacteria; phylum Pseudomonadota; class Gammaproteobacteria; order Burkholderiales; family Burkholderiaceae_B; genus Zwartia. The sequence goes on along the minus strand of CAIYCP010000294.1, from coordinate 7,518 downwards.
CGGATGCATATGGCCAAGTACGGCACGACGACGCGTCAGCTTTCTGAGGTGTCAGTCGCGTTTCGCAAGCATGCCTTGCTGAACCCCAATGCCGTGATGAAAAAACCAATTACTTCCGATGATCATGCGAGCGCCAGACGCATCACCGAGCCTCTAGGCCTGCTTGATTACTGCCTGATCAACGACGGTGCCGTCTGCATGATCTTAACCACCGCCGATCGAGCCAAAGACCTCGCTAAACCACCCGTACTGATTTCAGGTGTCGGCGCACGCGACGCCTTCGAACGCAGCGCGATTTCAAATTTTGATCAAGAGTTTTGGTACAACGAAATCAAAGACGCCGGCACCCAGGCCTTTGAAATGGCCGGCGTCACCCACGACGACGTCGACGCCTTGATGTGCTACGACAACTTTAGCCCCACCGTACTGTTTAGCCTTGAAGGCTTAGGCTATTGCGGACAGGGCGAATCAGGCGCCTACGTGCAAGGCGGCACCTTGCAGCTTGGCAACAAGCTACCCACCAACACCGATGGCGGACATCTTTCAAACTCGTACATGCAAGGCTGGGGCTTGAATGTCGAGGCCGTGCGCCAAATTCGCGGCGAATGCGGCGCACGGCAAGTTGCCGATTGCAACGTTGTGCAATACATCGCCTCAACCCCCTGCACCCGCTCAATCATCTACACAAAAGGCTAAATCATGACGACCCAAACCTATGACAAGCCCTTGCCGATCATTGACGAACTCAGCAAACCCTTCTGGGACCACGCGCTTGAACATCGCTTATCAGTCCAAGCGTGCACACACTGCCGCCACCTACAGTTTCCACCCAGCCCCGTCTGCCCCAAATGCCTGTCAGACGAACAAGAGTGGCTAGTCGTCAGCGGCCAAGCCACCCTCTTATCCTGGGTCAAGTTTCACCGCGCCTATTGGGATGGCTTCATGCAAGACATCCCCTACGATGCCTGCCTGGTCCAACTAAAAGAAGGCCCCATCATGGTGAGCAACTTCAGCGGCCCCACCCCCGACAACGTTCGCGTAGGCATGCCCCTAAAAGTAGTCTTCGAACACGTCACCCCAGAAGTAGCCCTAAGCCGCTTCACCCCAGCCTAAAAACAACCCTAGCAATCCCCAACCCCCAGCACTTTGACCGACCCGAAGCCGCGTATTTTTTGCTCAGCCAAAAAATCACCGGTTCGGAACCGGTCAAAGCGCGGGCGAAAGCAAAGGATCTAAACCATCCATAAAACGAAAACCCTCAAGCAGCCCGACTCCCCCCCGCCCCATCCACCAAGCTCTCAAACTCACCAAGCAACCGCACCCGCACCGCCTGCCCACGCACCAAAGCAGCCTCCTTCACATGCCCATATCCCCGAATCTCTTCAGGCACACCCGCAACCTCAATAGCCTTCTCAAGAGACCCCCGCGAAAGCTTACCCAGCATCGCCAACACCGTCTCACGATACTCGCCAATCAAAGCCCGCTCACCACGCCTCTCAGCCGTATAGCCAAACACATCCATCCAAGTACCACGCAGACCCTTGAGCTTTGCCAGCAGCCTAAACGCCACCAACATACGCGGCCCAAACTTCGTTTTAATTAAATGCCCCTTGTCATCGCGCTTTGCAAACAAAGGCGGTGCAAGATGAAAGTGCACAGACCAGTCCCCTTCAAACTGCTCGCCCACACTACGCAAAAATTCACCGTCCGTATAAAGCCTCGCTACCTCATATTCATCTTTGTATGCCATCAGCTTAAACAGATAGCGTGCGACCACCAACGCCAAGCGCTGCGTGCCACAGGCCCGCATCTCAGCATCTGACACCGCATTCACAAACGACACATACTCTGCCGCATAAGCATCATTTTGATACTCGCGTAAAAATGCTGCGCGATGTTCACGAAGCTGCTCAAACTCAGAGCCAGAGCGCTTAAACTCAACGATGGTCGCACCATGCGGTGCCGGCTGATCAATACGATGCGTCGACCCAAATACCCGAGCCAGCACCTCAGGCTCGTGAGCAACACGGCGTCCCCAAGTAAACGCTTCAAGATTCTTTTTGACCTGAACCGCATTTAAAACGATGGCTTGCTCAAGCGAGCGATGGTGCAACGGAATCCAGCCCTTTTGATACGCAAATCCCATCAACAACGGATTGGCATACACCGCATCACCCAACAGTTTGACGGCAATCTCTGAAGCATCCACACTTTCAATTCGACCATCGCCACAGGCTTGCTCAAGCTCTTGACGCAACTCGCGTGCTGCAAGCGTCCAATTTGGATTGCTCACAAACGCGGCAGTAGGCGCTACATCAGCGTTTAACAACATACGCGTATGCCCAGGCCGCATCCGCGCCACCGCCTCTGCACTTGAGCCCACCACTAAGTCAGCACCCAAGACCAAATCAGCCTGCCCCATCGCAATGCGCGTATTCAAAATATGCGCTGCTGTTGGGGCAATGATCGCGTGCGAGAACACTGCACCACCCTTTTGCGCCAAACCGGCCATATCCAGAACCGAACCAGCCTTACCTTCAAGATGCGCTGCCATCCCGAGCAACTGACCAATGGTCACTACCCCTGTACCACCTACACCAGCAACAAAAATTCCGTACGACTGATCAAGTTGAATGAACATTGGATCCGGCAAGGCATACGCTTGCATATCACTCGCCTCAAGCACCTTGGGCTTACGCAACTGTCCGCCTTCAACCGTCACCAAACTTGGGCAAAATCCCTTCAAACATGAAAAATCTTTATTACAGCTCGATTGATTGATGACGCGCTTACGACCAAGTTCAGTTTCAAGTGGCTCAATCGATAAACAGTTTGATTGCGTCGAACAATCACCACAACCTTCACACACGCGCGGATTAATCACGACACGACGCGCAGGATCAGGGAACGCATTACGTTTACGACGTCGCCGTTTTTCAGTCGCGCAAGTTTGATCGTAAATCAGCGCCGTGGCACCAGCTCATTCACGCAACTCTTTTTGAACACAATCAAGCTCATCGCGATGCACCACTGGCACGCCCGCTGGCAACCCCTCCATGTGTGCATATTTTTCAGGCTCGTCGGTCACAACGATCAGTCGATGTACGCCCTCGGCCAACACTTGAGCGGCCATCATCGGCACCGTTATTTGTCCATCAACAGGCTGGCCACCCGTCATTGCGACAGCATCATTAAATAAAATTTTATAAGTGATGTTGACCTTGGCCGTGACCGCAGCACGAATCGCCAAGAGCCCAGAATGAAAATAAGTGCCATCACCTAAATTGACAAAAACATGGTTCTCAGTCGTGAAGGGCGCTTGCCCAATCCAGGGTGCGCCTTCTCCACCCATTTGCGTAAACACGTGGGTGCTACGATCCATCCACAACGCCATATAGTGACAACCAATTCCGGCCATCGCGCGCGAACCTTCTGGTACGCGTGTCGAGGTGTTATGCGGGCAGCCTGAACAAAACCAAGGTTTGCGCTCGGCCACCACGCGGGGTCGAGCCAGTTCAAGCTGGCGCGCCTCGATAAACGCCATCCGTGCTTCGATCCCTGCGCGTACCGCAGCGGGTAACTCCAGACGCAACAAGCGCGTTGCAATCGCACGTGCGACCATCGCAGGTGAAAACTCATAATGCGCAGGCAACAACCACGGGCTTTGTGGCACGGCCCACTCACCCCCGTCTTTGTCATCAAATTTACCGACGACGCGCGGGATTTTTTTACCTCGGCCAATCCAGCTAAACAACTCTTCTTTCACCTGGTACTCAAGCATTTGACGCTTTTCTTCAACGACAAGAATTTCATCAAGATTTTCTGCAAAACTCAGCAAGCCCGTTGACTCGAGCGGCCAGACCATCCCCACCTTGAACAGGCGCAACCCAATTTGCTGACACACTTCGGTCGTCAAACCCAAATCGAGCAACGCTTGCGTGGTATCCAAATACGCCTTACCCGAGGTAATGATGCCAAAGCGTGCCTGTTGATCTGGCACGGCCCACAGCTGGCGATTCAACCCGTTCGCCCGAGCAAAGGCCAGCGCAGCGTATAGCTTCTGATCAAGCAAACGCGCCTCTTGCGCTAAGGGCGTATCACCCAGGCGAATGTTCAACCCGCCCTCAGGCAACACAAAATCTGTTGGAACATTGACCTTGACGCGATCGGGATCCACATCGACCGACGCCGACACTTCAACAATGTCAGTGATACATTTCATGCCGACCCACAAGCCCGCATAGCGACTCATCGCCCAGCCCAGCACTCCGTAATCGAGAATCTCTTGCACACTCGACGGAAATAAAACGGGGATCCCACAGGCTTTCAAAATATGATCGCTCTGGTGCGGCAAGGTCGAAGATTTTGCCGAGTGATCATCCCCAGCGACGACCAATACACCTCCAAGCGGAGAGGTACCTGCTGCGTTGGCATGTTTAAAGACATCGCCACACCGATCGACCCCAGGGCCTTTGCCGTACCACAGACCAAAGACACCATCGTACTTAGCGCCTTCAAACATATTGACCTGCTGTGAACCCCAAATCGACGTTGCAGCCAGGTCCTCATTGACGCCCGGCTGAAACACCACATGATGTTCTTTGAGATGTGCTGCCGCCTTCCATAGATTTTGATCTAACCCACCTAGCGGCGAACCTCGATAGCCAGAAATAAATCCAGCCGTATTGAACCCATCGCCCTGATCGCGCACCCGTTGATTCATCGGCAAACGCACCAGCGCGTGGATGCCACTTAACCAGGCACGGCCTGCTGCCAGGTCGTATTTATCGTCTAATTTGACTGCGTTGAGCGCCTGCAACTGCTCGTCTGAAAAAGGGGCATTCATATGTCTCGACTCCTTGTGAGTAGTGTGGTCCGTCAATGGGGCCGTCAATCTCTCTTTTGAAGTGACTCGGTCATTCACGGGTCAATCAGTCCATCCAGCTGGCACGCCCAGCCAAGCGGTAATACTGTTTTAACTCCGTCTGCACGCTAGGGCAAGTGCCGTCTGACACAGGCATAATGCACACATGAAAATCGCCTCTCGCTTAGTCACCTGGCAAAGGCTGCATGGGCGCCACGGGCTCCCTTGGCAGGGTACCCGCGACCCCTATCGGGTATGGCTATCCGAAATCATGCTGCAACAAACGCAGGTTGCAGCGGTGCTTGATTATTACCAGCGATTTCTAAGCAAATTCCCGACTGTCAAGGCTTTGGCACAAGCGCCTGCCAGCGAAGTCATGGTGCAATGGGCGGGTTTAGGTTATTACGCCCGTGCGCGCAATCTGCACGCCTGTGCCAAACAAGTGATGGACAAATGGAACGGAAAATTTCCACCAGATGCCGCTAGCTTGGCCACACTACCCGGCATTGGCCCTTCAACTGCCGCCGCAATCGCTGCCTTTTGCTATGGCGAACGCGCCGCGATTCTAGACGGCAACGTTAAACGCGTCTTAGCGCGACTCTTTGCGATTGAAGGTGACCCCACAACACGCGCCATTGAGCTGCAGCTCTGGGAACGCACACGCGAGCAAGTTCCGACCGCGCGCGCCTGCGCGCAAGATCCCGCGTTAATGTCTGCTTATACGCAAGGCCTGATGGATCTTGGTGCAACGCTTTGCACCCGCAGTCGCCCAAAGTGCGAGGCCTGTCCCCTCAAAAAAGACTGCCTCGCAAAGCAACAAAATCGCAGCGACGAACTGCCCTGGCCACGCGCACGCAAAGCACTACCCGAACGCAACACCATGATGTTAATTGTTCATCAGCCCGGGTACATTTTGCTTGATCAGCGCCCAACCACTGGCATCTGGGGTGGGCTATGGAGCCTTCCTGAATACGAGGTCACCATTGAACCGACCTTGATCTATCAAAACCTGGGGTTACCCATTGACAAGACCGCGGTGCTAGCCAGTTTTTTACATGTGTTTACTCATTTTCGGCTGACCATTGAACCTCACCTAGTGAGCGTCGCACGCGCACGGACACCAAAAATAAACAGTGCTCTGAAATCCCTGCCGTCTGCTCAATGGGTCGCGCTCGCGCAGCTGCAGCAGCGTGCCCTGCCGGCCCCAGTACACAAGCTACTGACCGGTCTGATTACTGCAGGCTTAATTCATTGACACTAGGGCTGAGGCGGTCGATATTTACTAATACTCATCAACATACCGCACGCAATCCCAATCGTTAACAGCGCCGTCCCGCCATAGCTCAAGAAGGGTAAAGGCACACCAACGACCGGCAAAATCCCAGTCACCATTCCAATATTCACAAATACATAAATAAACAGCACCATCGTCAGCGCGCCCGCCAGCAACCGCTCACTGTGATTCGAGGCCCTGACAGCGATGGCCAGGCCTCGCAAGAGCAACAGCAAGTACAGCACCAATAACGTCACACAACCATACAACCCAAACTCTTCGGCAAACACGGCAAAGATAAAATCCGTTGTGCGTTCGGGAATGAAATCCAGATGCGTTTGAGTGCCGTTCATATACCCTTTGCCATAGATTCCGCCTGAACCAACCGCAATTGTCGATTGAATCGTGTGAAATCCTTTACCCAACGGGTCAGTGCTTGGATCGAGTAGCGTGCAAATCCGATGTTTTTGATAATCGTGTAATACCTTCCAATCAAAATTATCATCGCACAACGTCTCTTGATTGACATAGACGGACCCGATCCCGATGAGCCCAATAACCATGACTGGGACCAAGATCTTAAATGACATGCCCGCAAAATAAATCACAAAAAATCCAGCACCAAAAACCAGAATCGCCGTGCCTAAGTCAGGCTGCTTAACGATCAGCAAAAACGGGACGAGTAACAACAAACTTGCAAAGCATAAGTCTAAAAACTTCATCGAACCCTCGCGTCGATGAAAGTACCAGGCAAGCATCAATGGCACCGCGATTTTCATCATTTCAGAAGGCTGAATCCGCGTGATACCTAAATTTAGCCACCGTGTTGCCCCTTTGCTCGTATCGCCTACAAACATCACCGCCAACAACAAGACAACACCAAGCACATAAAACGGGACTGCAAATTTCAAAATGAGCTGCGGTGGCGTCACGGCAACGATCCACATAGCAAAAAAAGCAACATAGAAATTACGCGCCTGATCTGCAAAACGGGCATCGGTTCCACCCACTGCCGAGTGCATCACCACCATTCCGACTGACGTCAACAAAAACAAAATCAGCATCAACGGCCAATCGATCGACGTCAGGCAACGAAACAGCATCCTAAAAATAATTTTCATGGTGCCGCCTTTAACGCAGCCGCCACATGCGCAGCGTCAGGCACAACCACCTCAGTACGTCGGCTTGGTGGCGTAGGACTCGGCAGGGGCTGATTCTTTACCTCACGCAACAACCACGAATCAAAGACTTTGCGCACAATGGGTGCGGCGACGCTCCCTCCCCACCCCGCATTCTCAACAATCACTGCAATCGCGATTTTAGGCTGGGTAGCCGGAGCGAAAGCCATAAATAGCGAATGATCACGCAAGCGCTCGTCAAT
>CAIYCP010000293.1 GCA_903924715.1 uncultured beta proteobacterium | reverse complement strand
GTATTTGGCTGTTTTAGGGACGTGTCTGGCCTTATTTGGGATGCCAGACTTCGCGCAAGCGCAAGCAATTAAACCTCTACTGGTTTTTGGCCAAGAGGCGCCTCCGCCTACGCTAGATCCATATTTTACGACTGCGATATCGACGCGTAACGTAGCGATGCATATTTTTGAACAGCTCGTCACGCGTGATGAAGCCAACGCGGTGATTCCTGAGCTGGCTGAGAGTTGGCAGGTAAGTCCCGACGGGTTGACTTATAGCTTCAAGCTTCGCACTGGAGTGAAGTTTCACAATGGCAAGGTGATGACTTCAGCGGATGTGAAAGCATCTTTCGAACGTTATAAGCGCATGGCTTTGGCGAAGGTGACGCTAGCTGCGGTGATTGAGATGAATACGCCGGACGCTGCAACTTTTGAACTTAAACTGAATCAGAGGCAGCCTGTTTTTTTGGATGAACTATCTGCTTTTGTGACGCCGATCGCCATTATTCCGGCTGAACAAGCAGACCGTGAGGGCGGTAAGCTTGAGATGATTGGTACGGGGCCGATGCAGTTTGTGGAATGGGTGCCGGATAGTCATATTCGGCTTAAACGCTTTGTCGATTATCGGCCCGATACACGTTACAAAGGCTCAGATGGATTCGGTGGTAACAAAAAGGTTTGGTTCGAAACAGTCGATTTTAAATTTGTTAAAGAGCCGGGGGCACGCGTTGCCGGACTTGAATCTGGACAATTGCAGATTATTGAAGATCTGCCTCCTGAGTCGGCCAAACGACTCGTTGGGAATAAAAATATAGTGATGTACGACCTCAAGAACTTCTGGTTGCATGGTGCCTGGGTGAATCATCATCGTGCACCGACCAATGACTTGAAAATCCGTAGAGCCATGCAAATGGCTTTAGACATGGATGAGATTATGGAGATTTCAACTGATGGCGCTTTCGCGCTTGAGCCGGGGTTGCAATATCCTGGCAACCCTTATCACGTCAAAAATGGCCAACAGTATTACAACGTGAATAACCCAAAAAAAGCAGCGGCGTTACTGAAAGAGGCAGGCTATAAGGGTGAGGAGTTGGTCATTATTACGAACTCAAGTTATCAAAGTATGTATAAAGCGGCACAAATTGTCAGCGAACAACTCAAAGGTATCGGCATGAAAGTGCGTGTTGATGTTTTTGATTGGGCGACGGCCATGAATCAGCGCCGCAACAAGGAAGCTTGGAATTTATGGTTTACGGGACAGGGTTCTGGACCCTCAGTGGGTCCTTTTTCGGCATTAAAAGATGTTGTGTCACCGCAAAATAACCAAGTTGTACCTGACCCGATACTCGATAAGTTATTTGCTCAGCTTGTGACGGGTGAAACGTTCGACGAACGCAAAGAGACGTTCGGAAAATTTCAAGAAAGAGTCTATGAACAGGTTCTGTTTCTAAAGTTTGGTGATCTCATGCGCAAGCAGGCTTCACGTTCGAATGTAAAAGGTTTTATCCCTTATCGAATTCCTAG
>CAIYCP010000292.1 GCA_903924715.1 uncultured beta proteobacterium | reverse complement strand
AGCTTCGGTCCAACGGCCTATGCCCAAGAGACGTATCCCACACGCCCCATCAGCCTAGTGGTGCCTTTTCCTCCGGGTGGTGTTGCGGATATCGTCGCCCGTCCGGTTGCGCGCGCGATGGGACAGTTTTTAAATCAAACGCTGGTGATCGAAAATAAAGCAGGTGCGGGTGGAGGCATTGGGATGGCCCAGGTGGCCCGTGCTGAGCCGAATGGGTATCACCTTCTGTTTGCCTTGTCGTCTGTCGTGGTGATTCCTGAGGCGGATCGCGTACTCTCTCGCGCGCCGATGTATCAGTTAAATCAACTCAAGCCGATCGCACGCTTTGCTGCTGATCCAACGGTGCTGGTGGTTAAGAACGACAGCCCATGGCAAACCTATGCTGACTTGATTGCTTATGTGAAAGCGAACCCAGCAAAAGTGTCGTTTGGCTCGTCGGGCAATTATGGCTCGATGCATATTCCAATTGAACAGCTCAATGTTGCAACGGATACCAGTATGTTGCATGTCCCATATACCGGCGCAGGTCCTGCAGTTGCCGCACTGTTGGGTGGTCAGGTTGATTTGCTGTCGACGGGCCCAGCCAGCGTCGTGCAGCAGATTCAAGCCGGCAAGCTGCGTGCGCTTGCACATTGGGGCTCTGGTGTCTTGGAGGCGCTACCTCAGGTGCCGAGCCTATCTGCACTTGGCGTTCCTATCGTGTATGCGCAATGGGCGGGGCTATTTGCCCCGGCCGGTGTCTCTGACGCGATTATTGCTCAACTACGAGCGGCAGCAAAATTTGCGGCAAATGATGTGGCCACCCAGAAGGCCTTGCTGGCTGCGGGGACAGTGATGCAATACCAAGACACTGAAGCGTTTTCAGCCTATGTTCAAACGGACGCAGAAGCAATGAAAACGTTGGTACAAAAGATTGGTCGGCTCGAGTAGTTCAAAACTCAAAACCACCTTGACGACGAATCGCCTCTGAGCGCGAGCCCGTTAACCAAGCGTCTAATTTTTGAGCTAAGTCGGGCTGGGTCGATTGCGTGCAGATGCCAAGTGTGTAGTCGGTTGCCAGTTCAAACTCTTTGGGTAAATTGGCGACCAATACGACGCCGTCGGTGTAATTAATTTCAGTGGCCTGTGTGCAACCAATTAATCCGGGCTCATCGCATTGCGCCATCGCTTTCATTGCGGTTGCGCCATTTGAAAATTCGCGCAAGCGCGATTGGACCTCTTGTTCAAGCCCAAGCTTAACGAGTACCTGCATAAAGTGAATGCCGGCAGTCGATTTTTTGGTATCGGGGCAGTAGATTGCGCGTGCCTGACGAAACGCTTGAGACAGCGCAGCAGGTGTGTCGACGAGAGGATAGTGTGTACCTTCTTTGACGGCAATGCCGGTTTGTACTTTACCTAAAGACTGGGCGCTATCAGCACGAACGTGCCCAGACGCAATGAGTGCCTCGACAAGTGAACGCGTCAAAATGACGACATCGCAGGGTTCGCCCGCGAGCAGTGCGTCACGCATTTCTCCAACGGCGCTGAAGCGTCCTTCGATGACGCACTGATATTCTTTCTCAAAGGTATCTTGAATGCCTTTGACGGCAGCGGCAGCAGCCCCGCCGCTCAGTATTTTTAAAGTCAATGTTATCTCCGGGGGAAGTCATTAATCAGGCTTTGCACCCGAGCGTTCGATAATTTTTGCCCATTTTTGAACGTCTTGTTCGATAAATGTTTGAAAGCTATTGGGCGACATTGTCATTGGAGTAGCACCTTTTTCACTCCATTGCATCTTTACATCCGTGCGCTTCACGATTGCACTCATAACTAAATTTAAGCGATGAACAATTTGGATTGGCGTATTTTTTGGCGCCATTAGACCGAGCCAAATGGTCGTTTCGTATCCTGTTACGCCCGCCTCAGATAGTGTTGGTACATTGAGCAAAATTTCAGAACGATTGAGGCCCGAAGTAGCAAGGGCTCGCACGGTGCCGGCTTTGGCGTGGTCGGCCATTGTGGTGACTGCATCAAACATCAGGTCAACTTGCCCACCCAAGAGATCGGTGCGCGCGCCTGAACTGGTTTTATAGGGAATATGTGTGATGTCAACACCTGCCATCGCTTTAAAAAGTTCGCCGGCCATATGATAGGGGGTGCCGGTTCCGGACGACGCGTAATTTAATTTTCCGGGTTTGCTTTTTGCTAAGGCGATGAGCTCGGGCAAAGTTTTTGCAGCGACACTAGGGTGCACCACCAAGAGCAGATCAGAATAATTAATGGGCGCAATTCCAATAAAATCTTGGAGTAGGTTGTAAGGTTTTTTGGGGATTAACGACTCATTGACGGTTTGTGCATTTGACATCATGAGAAGCGTATAGCCATCGGGTGCCGCTTTCGCGACAAAGTCCGTGCCAATAATGGAACCTGCACCAGGTCGATTTTCAACAATAAAAGATTGGCCCAATGACGCTTGTAACTGTTGACCCATAAAACGCGCGTAATTGTCGGCTGGCCCACCGGCGGCAAAAGGCACGACAATTTTGACCGAGTGCGTCGGATAGTCTTGAGCTTGACTGTTTGTCAAGAAAGCGAGTGCTGCCAGAAGTATGACGAAGGCAGATCGAGAGGGGTTGAATGTGCTCATGTAGAGGTTGTCATTGTTGAACGGGCCATTGATAAGAAGAAAACTCTTCGCGCAACTTGAGCTTGGCCATTTTCCCAGTGGCAGTTAACGGGATTTGATCCACAAAAACGATGTCATCGGGCAGCCACCATTTTGCAAATTTTTCTGACAGCATTTGCAGCAATACGGTTTTGAGTTCGCGAGCGTCCATTGTAGAGGTTTCTCGTTTTACGATGACCAGAAGAGGACGCTCATCCCACTTTGGGTGCGCAATGGCAATGCAGGCTGCCATGGCAACATCGGGGTGCGCACTGGCCACATTTTCTAGATCAATGGATGAGATCCATTCCCCACCTGACTTAATGACGTCCTTGCTTCGATCGGTGATTTGCATATTGCTATCTGCATCAAGCGTCGCGACGTCGCCCGTTGGAAACCAACCATCAATTAAAGGGCTGTCGGTCACGCCAAAATAGGTATCGATGGTGCAAAAGCCCCTGACCATTAAGTCTCCGAAGGCAACGCCATCGTGCGGCAACGCTTGGCCTTGGTCGTCCACGATCTTCATGTCAACACCAAAAATAGGTCGACCCTGTTTAGCCAAAATACGTTTTTGTTCAGCCTGGTCTTTCAAAAGATCCTTATGT
>CAIYCP010000291.1 GCA_903924715.1 uncultured beta proteobacterium | reverse complement strand
GAACTGCATTGGCGTAAAGATCAAATTCTTGAGGCTTACCTCAATCTTGTACCCTTTCGGGGCGAAACCGTTGGGATTGACGCGTTGAGCCAAACACTGTTTGGCAAAGCAGCGCAAGGCTTAAACAATCAAGATGCAGCCATTGCAGCAGCGCTCGTACGCGGGCCTAACGCAGCACCAAGCGAAGTGACCCGTCGTGCTTGCAGTGTGTTGCGTTTAATCGAAACGAACGCGCCTACGACCACCTGTGACGGGCTTGACCACAGCGTGGCCCAGGCCTTGCAACGCAAGGCTTTTGAGCCGAGTGCCGGCTTCGCGCCGCAGGTTGCTCGCCACAGTGTTGCACAGTGGCGAAAGTCCCGTGAATCAGGGCTCGAACGCACGCAAGGGCCGAGCGACTCAATCAACACAACGATCGACGCATCGGTACAGCGTTTTGCAGTTCAAACACTGCAAAGTCATTTGCGTGAATTACGAACCCGTCACGTACAAGATGGCGGCATCATTGTTCTAGACAATCATTCAGGAGACATCTTGGCCTGGGTGGGTTCGTCAAGCGCACTGAGCCAAGCCGAAAACGTCGATACGGTGCTAGCCTTGCGGCAACCCGGTTCAACCTTGAAGCCTTTTCTGTATGCTCAAGCCATTGCAGAGCAACGCCTAACCGCAGCGAGCTTACTGGATGACTCTAGCGCACAACTTCAGACTGGCGCCGGACTTTATATCCCTCAAAACTACGACCATACCTTCAAGGGCTGGGTTTCAGTCCGCACGGCCTTAGCGGCCTCTCTGAATTTACCGGCAGTGCGCACGTTGATGATGGTGACACCCGAAGCGTTCGCGCAACAATTAAAACGCGTTGGCTTACCGTTAGCGCATTCTGGTGACTATTACGGTTATAGCCTCGCGCTTGGTAGTGCAGAGGTCTCACTGCTGAATTTGAGCAATGCTTATCGAACACTCGCCAACGCGGGTCTGTACACTCCATTGACGCAATTACTTAGACCCACTCGAGCGGAACTTAGCAGAAACCAAAGTGCCTCAGTCGGCCTTGAAGACTACGCTCTGGACCCACGCGCAGCCTTTATCGTGAGCAGCATCCTAAGTGACCCGGATGCACGCGCCAGTACCTTTGGCACAGACAGTGTATTGACGACACGTTTTTGGAGTGCCGTGAAAACCGGCACAAGTAAAGACATGCGTGATAACTGGGCGCTAGGCTACTCAGCGCGTTACACCGTAGGTGTCTGGGTAGGTAATGCCAACGGTACCCCGATGTGGGATGTCAGTGGTACCACAGGCGCTGCACCTATTTGGGCAGCAGTCATCGAGTTTATGCACCTCGACCAAACGAATCTGACGCCTACGGTACCGACTGGTATCGTCAAACAGAGCGTTGAATTCATTGGTCTCGAGAGCGGAGGTTTTGATGCGCCTCGGTCAGAGTGGTTTCTTAGCGGCACTGAACAGACGGAAATTGCCTTAAAACGTAGCGCCCCGATCGGATCTTATTTGATGCGGCGAGATGCAGATTTG
>CAIYCP010000290.1 GCA_903924715.1 uncultured beta proteobacterium | reverse complement strand
GTTCATGGTTTTAATCTTGAATTGCTGCGCGGCCTGCCACAAGTCGTAGGGTCAAGTGTTTGCCACTAGGCGCACGACGGTATGGCTGTTCGTGGCCTGTGCGTAACGCGCAAACGTTCGCATTGAGGGCATCATGCGCCCACTCTCTAACCTGGCAATGGTGGATTGAGTCGTACTCATTCGCTGCGCTAATTCTGCTTGCGTCATGCCGGCTCGCACCCTAGCCGCGATAAGCTCGCGCGCAATGGCAAATTCAGGTTGTTGCTTTTCATATTCAGCGCTGACCTCTGGGTCTTGCAGTAGTTGCGCTTTAACATCCTTAAGACTTTTCATTATTGATTCTCTCTAGTCGATTGGTTGCGGTCTGAATCGCACCTCGTGGCGTTTTTTGCGTCTTTTTAATAAAAACGTGCAACACCAATATCTGCTTGTCGGTCTGCGTAATTGATATAGCTCGTGCAATACCGTCTCGCCCAGTCAATCGCATTTCCCATAGCTTGTCTTGCAAAAAACGAACGTGAGGCATACCAACTTGTTGAGGGCCAAACTGTTCGAGCATCTCGGCGATATGCACAAACCGTGCGCGAATATCTGCCGGCATCAACACCAATTCCGCTTCGGCTAGCGGGTTTACTTGCACAGTCCACATCGTTAATTTATCTCTTTTTTGCTATTAAAGCAAAGGTTATTTGTTGAAAGGGTTCAATTCGACACCGCTATTTTAAGTTGCCCTGCCTCAGCACTTGGTTGCTGAATACCGGCCTGTTCGAGTACCCAGCCCTCTATCTTGATGTGCCACATCCTGAGCAAGTCGAGGGGACGGCGGCGGTAGTGCTTTTCAGCAATTGCACTCGGTGAGTGCCCCATAATCTGCGCGCTGATACCGGCCGGCATTTCTACCCATTCGCACAGAGTCCCGAACGAACGACGCAAGCCATGGATAGATAACGGCGGTAAGCCAGCCGCGGTCAGCGCTTTGTTGTGATTGATGCGCGGCTCCTGAATCTGTCCGTTCTTGGCACTGGCGCTGCTAAATACCCATGGTGAAGGCGCCCATTCCTGACCTTTGGCGACCAGCCGATTGATTTGCCTCACGTTTGGCGGTGTTTCATTGATGCGCTTGAGTGCCTGCAACAGGCTGGCAACATAAGGGGTCAGCGGGATGGTGCGCTCGCCCTCTACTTTGTCGCGGATAGCCAAGCTCTGCCACCTGAAGTCAACCTCATCCCAGCGCAGCGAGGCTAGCTCGCTTCGACGGGCACCCGTTAATAACAGGCACTGGAGGTAGGCGGCGTGAGTCGGGTTTTCAATTCGACACACATGCTCAAACCAAAGTGATAACTGTTCGCGCTGCAGACAATCGTCCCGAGCCTTGGGTTTAGCTAACTTTTGCTTTAGGCGCTGGCAGGCGTCTGGGTGTATTTGGTCTTTGTAAGGGTAGCGGTACGCTATGGTGCCATCGCTTTGCACGGTTGGCTCGCTGTGGTCAAGGCACCAATTCAAAAAACTATTCAGCAGCGCCAAGGCTAGG
>CAIYCP010000289.1 GCA_903924715.1 uncultured beta proteobacterium | reverse complement strand
TGCACCTGAGGCGACGACGGCCATGTTCGATATGCTCATGGGCAAAAGCGAATCTGGTGCGCGCCGTACGTGGCTTGAAGACAAGGGTAATCTTGCAGAGGTTGATATTTAAATGACGGATGGTACTCAACCTGGTCTGTTCGACCAAAAAGACGACAGCGAATCGTTGACGCTTGGCTTGTATGCCGAACAGGCTTATCTAGACTATGCCGTGTCGGTGGTACGTGGGCGCGCTTTGCCCGATGTGGGCGATGGCCAAAAGCCCGTACAGCGACGCATCTTGTATTCGATGCAGGCGATGGGCTTGCAGTCAGGTGCGAAACCCGTCAAATCTGCGCGTGTGGTGGGTGATGTGCTGGGTAAGTATCACCCGCATGGCGATCAGGCTGCGTACGATGCCTTGGTGCGCATGGCGCAACAGTTCACGCTGCGCTACCCCCTCATTGATGGCCAGGGTAATTTTGGTTCACGTGACGGCGATAACGCGGCAGCGATGCGCTATACCGAGGCACGTCTGACCCCCTTTGCGCGCTTATTGCTCGATGAGCTTGATGAGGGAACGGTTGATTTCGTGCCCAACTACGACGGTAGCCATCAAGAGCCCGATATGTTGCCGGCAAGACTGCCCGTGATGCTCTTGAACGGGGCGTCTGGCATCGCAGTCGGAATGGCCACCGAAATCCCTTCTCACAATTTGCGTGAGATCGCGACCGCCTGCGTGGCCTTAATCAAACAACCCAATTTATCTGACGAAGCTTTGTTTGAGATGGTGCCGGGCCCTGATTTCGCAGGCGGTGGGCAAATCATTACCGCAGCTGCGGATATTGCTCAGATTTATCAAACAGGACGTGGTTCGATCAAGGCGCGTGCCCGCTGGCAGTTTGAAGAAATGGCGCGCGGCCAATGGCAGCTGGTGGTGCATGAGCTGCCCCCAGGCGCCTCATGTCAAAAAGTACTTGAAGAGATTGAAGATCTCACCAATCCAAAAGTCAAAGCAGGCAAAAAGGCGCTGACGCCTGAACAGCAACAAACCAAAGCGCAAATGTTGGGTTTGTTAGACGCTGTGCGCGATGAGTCGGGCAAGGATGCGGCTGTACGCCTCGTGTTTGAACCGAAAACGTCACGCATTGACCGTGATGAACTGGTCAATACATTGCTGGCGCAAACCAGCATGGAAACCAGTGTTTCCTTGAATCTGGTGTGTATCGGAACCGACAAGCGTCCGCGTCAAAAGGGCTTGCGTCAAGCCTTGCTTGAGTGGATTGATTTCCGTACCAGCACGGTTTTGCGTCGTACACAATATCGCTATGACAAAGTAACTGACCGCATCCATGTGCTAGAAGGCCGCATGTTGGTCTATTTGAATGTTGATGAGGTGATTCAGACAATTCGAGAGTCTGACGAACCCCGTCCCGCTTTGATGACGCGCTTTGCGCTAAGTGAGCGTCAGGCCGACGATATCTTAGATATGCGTTTGCGTCAGTTGGCCCGTCTTGAGGGTTTTAAAATTGAGCAAGAGCTAGCCGATAAAAAAACAGAGCAAGAAAAGTTAAAAGAGTTAATTGATCAGCCCAACGTACTCAAACGTACGATTGTTCGAGAGATCGAAGCCGATATAAAAACCTACGGTGACGAACGCCGCACACTCATTAAAACGGCAGAACGGGCCGTACTTGAGGTCAAAATCATTGACGAGCCCGTGACCGTGATTGTGTCGCAACAGGGTTGGCTTCGTGCACGACAGGGCCACGGCCATGAGATCGCTCAATTTACGTTTAAGGCAAGCGACGATTGCTACGGTGTCTTCGAATGCCGAAGTACAGATACGCTGATCGCCTTTGGTGATAACGGTCGCGTGTACTCAGTCGCTGTGGCAAGTTTGCCGTCGGCACGCGGTGACGGTGCGCCCGTCACTTCAATGATCGATCTGGATGCGGGTTCGCGTATCGAGCACATGATTGCCGCGCAAGCCGATTCGGCCTGGCTCTTGACCACCCGACAAGGATTTGGTTTTGTAGCAAAGGTTTCGGATATGACCAGCCGACAGCGCGCCGGAAAACAATTCGTCACGCTCGAGCCTAAAGATGGCTTATTACGTCCTGTGCCGATGTTTAGTCAGGCCACGCGTGTTGCATTTTTGTCGACGCGTGGTCGGATGTTATTGATCGATGCCGTTGAGATCAAGGCACTCGCCTCCGGAGGGCGGGGAACGATTTTGATGGGGATTGATCCACCCGATACGCTGGCTCAAACGGTGCCTGTGTCTAAGGCGGGGCTGCGTGTCACGGGCACCTACCGCAATAAGCAGGTCCAAGATGTACTTTCTGGGGTTGAACTTGCCTCTTATTTGTCAAAACGGGCTCGCAAAGGAAAATTGCTGGCCGTCAGGTCCAAAGACCCCGTACTTTCACCCGTTCTTTAAAAGTAGAATCTTGTTTTGCTGTGTTTCTTGAATCATCTTTAGGTTAACGCGATTATGTCGTTTCAAATTACGATCCAACCCAGTCAACATCAATTCGTGGCGGATGCGGATAAAAGTGTGCTTGATGCTGCGCTCGCAGCGGGGATTGTGTTGCCCTACAGTTGCCGCAGCGGAGCCTGCTCAACGTGTAAAGCTAAAGTCTTATCGGGTTCGGTCGAAGCAGGCGCAAGTCCCGCTCAGGTTTTAAGTGCTGACGAAATCGAGGCCGGCTTCACGCTGTTATGTCAGGCCCGTGCGACGTCTGATCTTGTGATTGAGTCGCGTGAACTACGGTTAGCGTCCGATATTCAGATCCGCAAAATTCCGTCGCGCGTAACCACGATTCAACGACCCACCTCTGACGTAGCCATACTGACCTTGCAGTTGCCTGCCACCGAAACGTTTCGTTTTTATGCCGGTCAATATATCGAAGTTATTTTAAAAGATGGCAAGCGTCGCAGCTATTCAATGGCAAATGCGCCCTACGCGGCCGCCGCGCTTGAATTGCATCTTCGCCACCTCAGCGGCGGTCTGTTTACAGATCATGTGTTTGGCGCCGGCGCCACGGCGATGAAAGAGCGCGAAATCTTACGTCTCGAAGGGCCCTTTGGTTCGTTCTTTTTGCGCGAAGATAGTCAGTTGCCCATTGTGATGGTCGCCAGCGGCACAGGTTTTGCCCCGATTAAGGCGATTGTCGAACATATGATTCATCACGAAATCCGTCGGC
>CAIYCP010000288.1 GCA_903924715.1 uncultured beta proteobacterium | reverse complement strand
TTTGATGCCCATGATGCGTTGCGTATGGGCTTTGTGTCGCGTGTGTGCAAGGGCAACGAGATCGATGCGGTGATTGCCGAGTACACCAAGCTGATTGCTGAAAACGCACCGCTAACTGTGGCTGCCAGCAAGTTCAATATTCGTCAGGTTTGCGCGCAGCCAGAAGAGCAAGATCTTAAGCGCGCTGTTGAAATGGTAAAGGCATGTTTTGCCAGCGACGATTTCAAAGAGGGCCGTGCTGCGTTCTTAGAAAAACGCCCGGCGCAGTTTAAAGGTCGCTAAGCACTCAGGCAGTGTTTGCAAGTTGCCCCTCAGCGTCCATATGCCGAGGGACAACTGGAGCCCTACAAAAGTCTGGCGCTTTTTTTGATGGAGTTGGCGCATGCCCGCTAGACGTTGACTCGGGTTAGGTGGAGCCGAGTTTATTCAGGCTTCATTCCAGTTGACTGAACAATCTGACGCGAGACCTTGTAATCATCGTCAATAAATTGTTTAAATTCTTGAGCGCTCATGTGACCAACCTCGCCACCCAGGCTGGCGACCTTGGCCGTCACGGCGGGGTCGGCGAGCACTTTCATCACCGCTTGACTCAAAGAATTCGCTTGAGTTTGCGTGGTGCCTTTGGGTGCCATCAGACCAATAAAGGTCAGGTGTTCAAATTTAGGTAAGCCAAATTCAGCGACTGTCGGTATTGTCTCAGCGCCGAGCCAGCGTTTGCTCGAGGTGACGGCTAAGGGGCGAATTCTGCCCGACTTGATCAAGGGCATCGCCGCAACGAGCGAGGACAGCACGACCGGAATCTGGCCACCCGCCAAGTCAGTGAGCGACGGCCCCGAGCCACGATAGGGTGCGTGGGCAAGTTTGATTCCTGCGGCCTGGTTCAAAAGCTCACCAGCGATGTGGCTGGGGGTGCCGATCCCCGCGCTGCCATAGGTGATTGCATCGGGTCTTTTTTTGGCCTCAGCCAGCAACTGATCAAAGGATTGATAAGGAGAATTGGCGGGCACCACGATCACGCTTGGACCCCACATTAAATCTGCGATGGGTACTAAATCGTCGATGCCATACCCGGCGTCGGCAAACAGGGTTGGGTTAATGGTGTGGTTATTCGCGGTGACAAGCAAGGTCAAGCCATCTGGCGGGGCTTTCGCGACAAGTTGAGTCGCAAGGTTGCCCCCTGCGCCAGGCTTGTTTTCAACGACGGTCAAGCTGTTCAGAAGTGGGCCGATCTTTTCACTGACCATTCGCGCCATGGCGTCAGCACTACCGCCGGGTGCCACGATGACAATGATTCTGAGTGGCCCCTCGGCAGCCTTTGATACCGGGCCCCAAGCGAGCAGACCGAGCGTAAAACAACTGAGTGTCAACCGCGCGAGAGCGGCGAGCATTATTGCTCGCGCTTTGGAAACTGCATCAGCAAGACCGACGCACCGTCTTTACCCGCGGTGATCACGGGCGCTGGCTCGGTGGGGTCGATAAAAAGCAAGGCTTGTTTGCCACCCAGGTGCTCATTGAGTTGGCACTCGCCGCTCATTACCATCCAGTATTGCCCACGCCCCTCGCTTGGCGCGGGGCCTGCGATTTGTTGACCAGGTGCGGCATGGTACAGCGTCGCGCCCAACCCATCGGCTTCGAAGGGGACAACGTTATGTTCGAGGACGGCGGTGAGATTTTTAGGGCCATTCGCGTCGCCCAGTAAAGCGGGAACGAGGCC
>CAIYCP010000287.1 GCA_903924715.1 uncultured beta proteobacterium | reverse complement strand
GCATTCTCCAGCCAGCGTTGTGCGTCAAGCGCGGCCATACAGCCAGTACCTGCGCTCGTGATGGCCTGACGGTAGACATGATCCTGGACATCACCAGCGGCGAAGACTCCGGGTACAGAGGTCATTGTTGCCAGGCCCGATAAGCCACTTTTTGTCACGATATAGCCGTTGGCCATGTCGAGCTTATCTTTGAAAATGCCTGTATTGGGTTCATGGCCGATCGCGATAAAGACCCCGGTCACCAAAACGTTTTCTTTTTGGTCGGAGTCCGTCGCGCGCAAGCGCACGCCTGTCACACCCGAGGCATCGCCTAAGACTTCATCCAGTTCACGGAAAGCGGCGATCTTCATGTTGCCATTGGCGACTTTATCCATCATTTTATCGATCAGGATCGGTTCGGCCCTGAATTTGTTGCGACGATGAACCACAGTGACCGTTCGGCAAATATTGGACAGATACAGAGCTTCTTCGACAGCGGTGTTGCCCCCGCCTACGACCACGACATCCTGGTTTTTGTAAAAGAAGCCGTCGCACGTCGCACAACCGGATACGCCACGCCCCATATAGGCCTCTTCCGAGGGTAAACCTAGATATTTCGCCGAGGCGCCAGTTGCGATAATCAGTGCGTCGCAGGTGTATTGGGTGCCACCATCGCCAGTCAAATGAAAGGGACGGGAGGAAAAATCAACTTCTGAGATATGATCAAACACCATTTCAGTGTTAAATCGCTCTGCGTGTTCGGCGAAACGTTGCATCAGCTCGGGGCCCTGTACCCCTTGAGCGTCTGCGGGCCAGTTGTCGACATCGGTGGTGGTCATGAGTTGGCCGCCTTGGGCGTGACCGGTGATCATGACCGGACTAAGATTGGCCCGTGCGGCATAAACGGCTGCGGTGTAGCCGGCCGGACCCGATCCTAGAATTAGAACTTTTGCATGTTTTGGCGTTGACATCAGGATTACCCTCAAGTTTAAGCAGCAAATTATAATGTCCTCTATGCCTAGACTCTCTCCTGCCTCGACCAGCGCTCCACGCGCCACCCGAAATACCCGAAATGGGCCCTCTGCCCTACAGACGAAATTGCTTTCGCTGCTGCGAGAAGCACGCTGGATTCTCTTCGCGGTGCTAGCCGCTTGGCTCACTTTAGTGCTTTTGACCTGGAGTCTGACCGATCCCGCCTGGTCGCATTCGGTGGGTCATGATGCCGAGACTCTGCGTAACCGAGGCGGCTGGGTGGGTGCATACACCGCTGATATTTTGCTGTATTTGTTTGGTTACTCTGCCTGGTGGTGGGTGGTTTTGTTGTTGCATCGTGTCCATGCTGGGTATTTGCGTCTTGCAACGCAGATCCGCGCAAGAGGCGAGCCCGAGGCCTTAGCCCGCGTTCGCTGGGAGCAGGGTATCGGTTTTGTGATGGCGTTGTTGGGTTCAGTAGGGCTTGAGGCCTATCGCCTAAGCTCTTGGGGGATGCAGCTTCCGGGACGCACCGATCTCACGAGCGGTGCAGGTGGCGTCATCGGTAGCACTTGGTCTGGTTTTCTGTCGCAGGCCTTTGGTTTCTCGGGTAGCACGGTGATCTTAATTTTCTTGATTGCCGCGGGCAGCAGTTTGTTCTTTGGTTTTTCATGGCTTGCGGTCGCCGAGAAAACCGGACAGTGTTTTGAGTGGATCATTTTTAAAATAAAAAATGTTCGAACCGCTAGGCTCGATCGTCGTGCAGGCCAAGTGGCTCAGGCGGTGCGTCATGAGCAAGTTGAGGCCAAACAAGAAAAAACTGTACACGAGCATCATCAGATTCGTATCGAACCTGCCATCGTTGCGGTCGCAAAATCTGAACGTTTGCAAAAAGAAAAACAGCACTCGCTGTTCGCAGAGCCTTCTGTTGTGGGTGATTTGCCCGCACTGAGTTTGCTCGATCCTGCGCCTGAAGCCTTTGAAACGGTTTCTGATGAAACAATCGAATTCACTTCGCGTTTGATTGAAAAGAAGCTTGCCGACTTTGGTGTCGAAGTGCATGTGGTCGCCGCGCAGGCCGGTCCGGTGATTACGCGCTACGAGATCGAGCCTGCGACGGGTGTGAAGGGCAGCCAGATTGTGAATCTAGCTAAAGATTTAGCGCGCGCGCTCAGTTTGGTCAGTATTCGGGTGGTCGAAACCATTCCCGGAAAAAATCTGATGGGTTTCGAGTTGCCCAATCCGCGCCGACAGATGGTCAAACTCTCAGAGATTTTAGGCTCACAGACTTATCACGCGAGCCATTCTGTTGTCACGATGGCCTTGGGTAAAGACATTGCTGGTAATCCTGTGGTGGCTGACCTCGCTAAGATGCCGCACTTGTTGGTGGCAGGTACAACGGGTTCTGGTAAGTCGGTTGGTATTAATGCCATGATTTTGTCGCTACTGTATAAGGCGGATGCGACTCAGACACGGCTGATCCTCATTGACCCAAAGATGCTTGAAATGAGTGTCTACGAAGGGATCCCACATTTGCTGGCTCCGGTCGTAACCGACATGCGCCAGGCCGCAAACGCGCTGAACTGGTGCGTGGGCGAAATGGAAAAACGCTACCGCTTGATGAGTAAGCTTGGTGTGCGCAATCTGACGGGCTTTAATAACAAAGTGCGCGATGCGATTAAACGCGAAGAGCCGATCCCTAACCCTTTTTCGCTGACGCCAGATGCGCCTGAACCGCTGAAAGAATTGCCCACAATTGTCGTGGTCATTGACGAGCTCGCCGATTTGATGATGGTGGTTGGTAAGAAAATTGAAGAGTTGATCGCGCGTCTAGCGCAAAAGGCGCGGGCTGCAGGGATTCATTTGATTTTGGCGACGCAACGTCCAAGTGTCGATGTGATTACCGGTTTGATTAAAGCCAATATTCCCACGCGAATCTCGTTTCAAGTTTCATCAAAAATTGATTCACGAACGATTCTCGATCAAATGGGGGCTGAGGCCTTGCTGGGTCAGGGTGATATGCTTTATATGCCTTCTGGTACTGGCCTGCCGATTCGTGTCCATGGTGCGTTTGTGTCAGACGATGAGGTGCATCGTGTGGTTGAAGCGCTAAAGGCCCAGGGCGAACCCGATTACGTTGACGGCCTGCTTGAAGGTGGCGTTGAGGGTGAAACGGGCGATGGCGTCGGAAGCGTCACGGGCTTTGCCAGTGCCGAAACCGATCCAATGTATGACCAAGCCGTAGAAATTGTGCTTAAAAACAAACGCGCGTCGATTTCGCTCGTGCAGCGTCATTTGCGCATCGGCTATAACCGAGCTGCTCGCCTGCTTGAGCAAATGGAAAACAGCGGGATTGTATCCACGATGCAATCCAATGGTAATCGCGAAATCTTAGTGCCAACAACGCAGCAAGAGGGGTAACGAAGATGCTTTGCACCGTTTGGCGACAAAGTGTGTTCAGCGCGGTGCTTTGCAGTTTGTGCGTGGTGTTTAATCACGCTTGGGCAGCGTCGGCACAAGAACAATTACAAAGTTTTGTCTCTCAGGTTCAGTCGGCGAGCGGCCAGTTTTCGCAATACACGGTCGGTGCGCAAGGCCAGACCAAGCCTGCACAAAGCGGAGAGTTTGCGTTTCAACGACCAGGCCGGTTTAAGTGGGATGTGCGCAAGCCTTATGCGCAGAGAT
>CAIYCP010000286.1 GCA_903924715.1 uncultured beta proteobacterium | reverse complement strand
CGGTGACATCGTACGGGTTCCACCCATGCGCTTGCCTGCGCCTGAGCAAAAGCGGGCAGTGCCTGGGCTTGAGTTTCCGATTGTTTTTGAGGATGAAGGGCTGCTGGTCATCGACAAACCGGCCGGGACGGCGGTGCATGGCGGCAGTGGGGTTTCTTTCGGGGTGATCGAAGCGCTTCGGGCGGCACGCCCTGAGGCTAGATTTTTAGAACTGGCCCACCGTCTTGATCGTGACACCTCGGGTCTCTTGCTGATCGCAAAAAAAAGAAATGTTTTATTAGCCTTGCATGAAATGTTTCGGACTGGCGGCGGAAGTAAGCATTATTTAGCCTTGGTTGAGGGTGACTGGGTCAATGCCCGTCAGCATATTCGCCTGCCACTGGCTAAATGGACAACTCAAACCGGAGAGCGTCGCGTCAAGGTTCAAACCGAGGGGCAAGTCGCCCATACGATCGTCTCAGCGCTTAAACGGTTTAAAGGTTTTAGTTTGGTAGACGCTGAATTACGAACGGGTCGCACACATCAAATCAGAGTGCACCTTGCCTCGAGCGGTTTTCCGATTGTCGGCGACGATAAGTATGGTCGCGATGAAAGCCACTCTGAATTTGGCAAAATGGGTTTTACTCGAATGTTTTTGCATGCTCATCGCTTCAACATGCCGCACCCACTCACTCAAGAGCCCTTAGCGCTCATCGCGCCTTTACCTCCCGCGTGTGAGAAACTTCTGCAACAACTACAACCCTTGCAAGCGGTATGACTCAATATTCTGTGATTGTCTTTGATTGGGATGGCACCTTGATGGACTCCACCCATGGCATTGTGCAGGCCATTCAGGGTGCGTGTCGCGACTTAGAGCTGAACGTGCCAAGTGCGGCCCAGGCGGCCTGGGTGATCGGGCTGTCCCTTGAGCCGGCTTTGCGTCACGCGGTGCCTGATCTCACCAAATCCTTAGAGCCTCTCTTTTTAGAGCGCTATCGCCATCATTACTTGGGTCGGGATCAAACGCTGAAATTGTTTGAGGGTATCCCTGAGTTGCTGGCCGACTTAAAAGCCAAAGGCGCCACGCTTGCGGTCGCAACCGGAAAAAGTCGCGTTGGCCTGAATCGTGCGCTGACTTCCACCGCGTTGCACAGCACCTTTCAAGCGAGCCGAACAGCAGACGAAACCTTTGGCAAGCCGCATCCGGGGATGTTGCTCGAATTGATGGACGAGTTGATGGTTGAGCCTTCGCAAGTCGTCATGATCGGAGATACTTCGCACGACCTAAACATGGCAGCGAACGCTGGGGTGCATGGGTTGGGAGTGGCCTACGGTGGCGCGCATCCCGCTGATGAATTGCGGGCGTGTCCAAACCAAGGGGTAGTCGAACGCGTGGCTGATTTACGAACAGGGTTGTTTGAGCGCTTGGCTTAAGTGCAGGCACTTGGTCGGCCACCCGCGTCTCTGCATGCAGCAAGATAATTATTGGCAAGCGCTCTTGGGTTGGTTATGCTCAATCCATCTTTGATTCGACCTTCTTAAACTTCTTAAGTTGAGTGTGCTATGCCAAATTATCGTGCCCCCCATATCCGCAGCGCTGAAATCACGCCAGAAGAAATCTGGCAAAGTCGGCGTCATTGGATGAAAGCCGCTGGCGCCTCGGTCTTAACGGGTGCGGCGGGCGTTTTTCCATCAATCGGTGGAGCGACCACGCTATCCACTCTTGATGCGGTCACCTCAAAGCGGTTTATCACCATGGAGCCGCGCACGCCTGAAAAAGACGCGGCTTCATACAATAATTTTTACGAGTTTGGGATGGACAAAGGCGACCCGGTTAAATACGCGCACACGCTGCAAACAAGCCCTTGGAAAGTTCGAATCGAAGGCGAAGTCGTTGCTCCGAAAACGTTTGATATTGACGATATTCGCAAACTCGCACCGCTTGAAGAGCGCACGTATCGCATGCG
>CAIYCP010000285.1 GCA_903924715.1 uncultured beta proteobacterium | reverse complement strand
TATCCCAAGACCTTCAGTTCCCAGCCTTCACGCCACTGCGTTGCGTTGACATCCCACAAGTTGCCTCCGGGAATTGTGCCGGCGTTATTGACTAAAATATCGATATCAGAAGCTTGTGCCACAATTTTTTCAACTGCACCGGCTTGCGTCATATCAAGGGCAATCACTCTCGTTGGCACATTGAAGCGTTTAAGTAAATCGCTCGCAAGGGCGTTGAGTCGATCACCTGAGCGGGCCACGACTGTGAGTTCGCACCCCTCGCGCGCAAAGGATTCGGCAAGCGCCTGACCGATGCCTTGAGAAGCGCCTGTCACGAGTACTTTTTTGCCAGTTAAGTTGAGGTCCATCGTATTGCTCTCTTTAAGGGTATGTCAGGGTGCTGATTTTTTTAGTACTTCCTGGAGCTCTTCCATGGCACTCGGGTTGTTGAGCGCCGAAAGATCCCCGAGTTTTTCTTGCATGAAAATATTGCGTATTAAACGACGCATGACCTTTTGACTTCGCGTTTTTGGTAAGTCTTTCATGATGTAGACTTGGCTGGGACGAAAAGGCTTGCCCATCCGGTTGGCGACGTGGTCTTTAATCAATAGTTCAAGAGCGGCTGCCTCTCCCTTGTAATCAGGTGAAGCGATCACAAAGACGACGAGTTTCTGTCCCTTGCTTGGATCAGCTACGCCGATTGCGGCGGCCTCACTGACTTCTTTGAGTGCGAGTAAGATTTCTTCTACCTCAGCGGGCCCCAGACGTTTACCTGCGATTTTTAACGTATCGTCCGAACGTCCCAAAATATAGAAATAGCCTTGATCATCGTGCAAGGCTAGATCGCCATGAATCCATTGCCCTGGGATAGTGCGCCAGTATGAATCTAGATAGCGCGCATCGTCGTTCCAGAAAGACCGTGTCATGCCGACATAGGGTGCGCGAATGGATAGTTCGCCAATTTCATTTTTAACCGAGGCCCCTGCAGCATCGACGACATCGGTCATGACGCTTGGGCTTGCGGTGTTAAAGGATCCGGCTGCAATCGGTTTGATCACAACGCTCGAGAGTAGTGCGCAGCTTGCCTCGGTGCCGCCCGTGACGTTAATAATGGGACAGGTGCCATGACCAAAATATTTTTCAAACCATTTGAAGTGCACGGGATCGATCGGTTCGCCTGCAGTAATCAAGAGACGAATCGAGGATAAATCGGGTTCAAGCGCAACCGCTGCGTGACTGGCATACCCACGAATGAGTGTGGGTGAGGCGCCGTAGACGGTCACACGATAGCGTTCGATCAGTTTGCCCATCCGAGTCCAGTCAGGATAGTCGGGCGCGCCGTCATAGGTGACTAAGGTGGCGCCATTTAAGAGCGCCATGGTTGATACAAGCGGCCCCGCGATCCAGCCCATATCAGCGGGCCAGCAGACGACGTCGCCGCGACGCACGTCAAAATGAACATTCGAGTCGTGCGCCATTTTGAGCGGAAAGCCGCCATGGGTATGCACTGGGCCTTTAGGTTTGCCAGTGGTGCCTGAGGTGTAGATGACCATAAAGGGATCGTCAGGCGACATCCTTGCGGACGGGATGTGTTGACCTGAAGTCTGCGTCGCAACGACTGACCAACTCAAGTCACCCTCTTTCAGCGGCGGGCCTTCGGGGGAATGTTTCCAGATGATTTTTTCAATGGTCGGGAGTTGTTGGCAAGCGGCTTCGACAATTGCACGTGCATCAACAAAGTTCCCGCGGCGGCTAAAACCAGTTGAAGCCACCAGCATGCGCGCCGTACAAGAAGAGAGCCGGGCAACAATAGCATCGACACCAAAGCCACTAAAAAGCGGCACAACAATGGCACCTAAATACGACAAACCAAGTAGGGCTACGTTTGCTTCGATTCCGTTTTCAATCAATAGACCAACGCGATCTCCACGTTGAATTCCCAGCTTTGAAAGGCCTGCGGCAAAGTTCTGTACTCGGATTTTTAATTCAGAGAAGGTGACGATTTCAGGAGATATTTGCTCGCGCTCTGCGATCAACGCGGGCTGTTGTGCGGTTGCGGGGTCTTCTGACCAGCGTAATACGGTGTCCACCCAATTGAGCTCGCCACCCGTGAACCAATTTGGAAATTCAACCCCCTGTGAGGTATCGATATATTGGGTGTACTCTTTTGACCAGACAATGCCGCAGAAGTTGTTAACTTCTTTCCAATACTTGGCAGGCTGTTCAATCGAAAAACGATAAAAAGCTTCGTAATCAGTGAAGCCTAAACGCTGCATCAAACGTGCAATGTTTGAGTCGCTGAGATCTTCTGCGCGAGGCTGCCAGATGGTTTGTTCAGTTATTGCCATGTCAATCTCGGTGTCTTAGTTGATTGTGAGCCCACCATCAACCGTCAGAATGTGCCCCGTTGTAGAAAGCGATTCGTCCGACGCTAGGTATAAGGCAGCATAGGCGACATCTTTTGGCGGCACGACTCCAAACATTTGGCCAGATAGAAACTTCGAAGTGACCCCATCGTCTTTGAGCAGTGTGAGGACC
>CAIYCP010000284.1 GCA_903924715.1 uncultured beta proteobacterium | reverse complement strand
CGTTGCAGACGACATGGCCGCCATTTTGTACACCAGCGGTACAACCGGACGCAGCAAAGGCGCTATGTTGTCGCATGGCAATTTGCTCAGCAACGCCAAAACCCTCAAAACCTACTGGGGCTGGCGCGCGGACGATGTGTTTATTCACGCTTTGCCCATCTTCCACGTGCATGGTTTGTTCGTAGCCATTCACGGTGCACTGCTCAACGGCAGCAAGATGATTTGGATGTCCAAGTTTGACCCCAAGTTCGTCATTCAAAAAATGCCAGAAGCCACAGTGTTTATGGGCGTACCCACTTTGTATGTGCGTATGTTGACAGAATCTTCGCTAACAAAACAACAAGCTTCGCATATGCGCTTGTTTGTGGCAGGCTCTGCACCGTTGCTCATAGAGACTTTCAAAGAATGGCAAGACCGAACGGGCCACACCATCTTGGAGCGCTACGGCATGAGCGAAACCGTCATGCTCACATCCAACCCCTATGCGGCAGATGCGCGTTACCCCGGTCAAAACGAAAGACGAGGAGGAACTGTTGGATTTCCATTGCCTAGCGTGCAGTTGCGCGTGCACAGCGATGACGGAGTGGAATTACCCCTTGGTGAAATTGGGGGCATCCAAGTTAAAGGCCCGAATGTTTTCCCCGGTTACTGGCGTATGCCTGAGAAAACAAAAGAAGAATTCACGGCAGATGGTTTCTTCAAAACCGGTGATGTCGGCAAGATCGATGAACGCGGTTATGTGGTCATCGTTGGTCGCAGCAAAGATTTGATCATTAGTGGTGGTTATAACGTGTATCCGGCTGAGATTGAAGGGTATATCAACGATATGCCTGGCGTTGCTGAAAGCGCGTTGGTGGGTGTTCCGCATCCGGATTTTGGAGAAGTGGGTGTTGCAGTGGTGATTGCTAAGCCCGGTGCCACGGTTTCTGGGGATGCTGTGATTGCTGCTTTGAAGTCGCAGTTGGCTAACTTTAAGATTCCTAAGAAGTGTTTTGTTGTGGACGCTTTGCCTCGTAACACTATGGGCAAGGTTCAGAAGAACTTATTGCGTGATCAATATAAGTTGCTTTTCTGATTTCCTATTTAGCTGCATTTTCGTTTTAGTTAGGGTTTCTTTCGCTCCGCCAAGCCGATCAGCCAGTACTTGATGTGGCTCCGAGCTTCGCTCTTTATGGAGCCAC
The DNA here is from genome assembly GCA_903924715.1 of uncultured beta proteobacterium. Classification (GTDB taxonomy): domain Bacteria; phylum Pseudomonadota; class Gammaproteobacteria; order Burkholderiales; family Burkholderiaceae_B; genus Zwartia. The sequence goes on along the minus strand of CAIYCP010000284.1, from coordinate 617 downwards.
ATCAAGTACTGACTACTCGTCTTAGCTACGAGTAATTTTTTAGGCTACTGTGAATTTGATGCCTTATGAATGCAAGTTGACTTGAGGGAAAAAGCCCTTCAAACTCAAAAAGAGAGTGAGCTAAGGGGGACTAATGCGGGGACATAAAGAGCGAAGCTCGGAGCCGCATTAGTCCCCCTTAGCTCACTCTCGTGCAACGAGGAAAGAAACTAATTGGCCGCCTCAACCCGCTGCGTAATATGCGCTAAAGCCTCTTCCACTTGGTCAATCAAAATCAAGCAAAGATCGCCTTGATTTAGACGCTCCATCGCTTTGTCAATAGCCAAAAACTCACCATAAATCTCGTCCACTTGACGCGTACGCTTGGCACCTTCTAAACCTTGGCGTAATAGTTTGAGCACCTCACCATCTACACGCCCACGTTGGCAGGCGTCTTGGTAGAGCACTACTTCATCGAAGGCATCACCAATGATGCGCGTTTGCTCGCGAATATCGTCATCGCGTCTGTCGCCAGCCCCGCTGATGACGACGCTGCGTCTTTGTGCGGGTAGATTGGTGACAGCTTGCACCAGGGCTTTGATGGCATCTGGGTTATGTCCGTAGTCGGCTATGACGGT
>CAIYCP010000283.1 GCA_903924715.1 uncultured beta proteobacterium | reverse complement strand
GAACCCAAAGTGAACCGGCAAACCTACAACACGCTAGCCGCCGACCGGAGCACCTTGAGATTAACACCCCAAGAAGAAATGCGGAACTTTCTGGCCCAGAAGCCGTCTTATTGGCACTCGGGTGACGAGAGTGCTAATATATTCAGATGTATCGTCACCGCGTTTTGGAGCGATCAACACATGACAAATTCGGCTGCTTTGACCCTAAAACCCTCCCAATTGGCAATGGCCATCTCGAATCCTGGTTCACTCGGGACGATAGACGCCTATATTTCAACGGTTAACCGTTTGCCGGTGCTTTCCGCTGAGCAAGAGGTCAAGCTCGCCCAAAGGTTGCGTGATACTGACGATATCGACGCAGCCCGTGAGCTGGTGCTGTCGCATTTGCGTTTGGTTGTATCGGTCGCCCGGCAATACTTGGGCTACGGTTTGCCCCATGCTGATTTGATTCAAGAAGGAAACGTTGGCTTGATGAAGGCCGTCAAGCGCTTTGATCCTGAGCGTGGCGTGCGGTTGGTCTCGTTTGCGGTTCATTGGATTAAGGCCGAGATTCACGAATATGTCGTGCGAAACTGGCGGATGGTGAAGGTTGCAACCACCAAAGCGCAGCGCAAACTGTTTTTTAATTTGCGCAGCATGCGACCCGACGGCCAAACACTTGACTCGAGTCAAGTCGCCGAAATTGCGGCAACCCTGAAGGTGAGTCCGGAAGACGTTCGAGAAATGGAAGTGCGAATGTCAGGACGTGAAATATCACTTGAAAACCAAGACGATGACGACGAGTCGTATGCGCCGATTGCGTACTTGTCTGACGATGGGCGTTCAGATCCAACACAAGTGCTTGAGCGCCACGCGCTCGACGACCTGCAGTCCAATGGTTTGAGCCGCGCGCTTGAGGTGCTAGATGAGCGCTCGCGTCGAATCGTTGAGGCACGCTGGTTGCAAGACGATGGCGGCCCAACTTTACATGATCTGGCTGCTGAGTTTGGCGTTTCAGCAGAGCGTATTCGTCAGATCGAAGTTGCCGCAATGAAAAAAATGCGGACGCATCTGACCGCTTGATTGTTTACGTTGCGAGCCGCAGCGCAGGTCGCGCTATTCCCCCGAGCGTCTCAAAAGGTCTTCGGTCAGGACGATTGAGGCTTCGAGCGTAAAGGCGCCCTCTTTGAGCATCGTGAAGATGACTGATGGGGCCAGCAGCTTGATCTCCATGACTTCTCCATCCCGATTTTTAGGTGTAACGCCGGCGGGAAGCACGCACTCACAAGTCAGTACCTCTTCAGATTGATACCCCTCGGGCACTTGTCTGCGCATGCTCGCAATCGTTCTGAGTGGTGTACGGTTTGCAATATCTTGTGGGTCAAGGCCCGCCTCTTCGTCGGACTCCCGCACTAGACCGGTTTGGAGGTCTTCCTGGCTCGAAATTAGGCCACCCACCAGGGTATCCCACATTCCCGGATCGGTTGCCTTGGTCAACGCGCGCCGGGCAACCCAAAGCCCACCGTCAGACGACCAGCCGCTCAAGTGAACCGCGCGGGTGATTAAGCCCAACGGACGCACGATGCCGCGTTCGATCGCGGCAATCGGCATATTTAGACTGGACGCGGCCTCAGGGTTGTCGTGATCCACCCAGACGTCTAAAAGTTCATTTCGCCAACCGGGGGCGCAGCCCGCGGTACGCAGGGTGTTTGCCACCGAAGCGAGCAGTGCGTTCAACGTGGACTTGGAGTCGACCAGCCGGCCAATATGGGCGTGATCGGGCTTGAGTTCTACACCCTCCAGCCCCGAAAGCGCGTGGGCCGCCTTCGAAAAAAGCCATCCGCAGCGGTGCCCACCAACAAAGAGTGGCAGCGAGCCAGTTTGTGGAGGCTCAGCGGCGCGGCTTAAAAGGTCGTCAAACAAACTTTGCAAGCTTGTGCGATCTAAAGAAAGTCTTGTGGAATGCATAAGCTCACTAAGGGCTTGGGGTCTGCACAGATTGTAGGGCAGCGAGACCTTCTCAGCCACGCTATAATCCTAAGGGTTTAATGAAAAATATCTTTTATTAATGATTTGTGTTGGTTCAAGGCACCAAAATGCCGGGGGTCCAACAATCCAACAATTTTGTGCAGATAGCGACTGTTATCCATGCGGCCGTAATGGTTATGGATTTTGTTACTGAAGCGCAACGTATTCGAGGTTCAGCATGAAGAAGGTCAGAGGGTTACTGGGCGCCTGTGCCATGCTTTTATCTGGTGTGGTGAGCGCACAAGTGAAAGACATGCCGGGCGGGCCGCGCGTCAATCAACTTAATTTGCCAGAAGGCGTAACCCAGATCGCCAAAGATATTGCATGGTTGCATTGGTTCATGCTGATCGTGTGCATGGTGATCTTTATCGCCGTGTTTGGAGTTATGTTCTATTCAATTTGGGCGCACCGTAAATCGCGCGGCGCAAAGGCCGCCACCTTTCATGAGCACTTGGGTGTTGAAGTTGCCTGGACGGTCATACCTTTCATTATCGTGATCGCAATGGCCTTGCCGGCCACACGTACGGTCGTCGCCATGAAAGACACCAGCGGCGCAGATATCACCGTGAAGGTCACGGGTTATCAATGGAAATGGGGTTATGAATACATTGATGGCCCAGCGGCCGGCGTTAAGTTTTTATCTAATTTAGCGACTCCGCGTGCGCAGATCGAAGGCAAAGAGCCACGCGGTCCGTTGTACTTGATGGAAGTCGATAATCCCTTGGTGGTACCTGTAGGTAAAAAAATCCGTATTGCTGTAACGGGTGGCGATGTGATCCATTCTTGGATGGTGCCCGATTTGGCTGTCAAGCAGGATGCGATCCCCGGCTTCATACGAAGCGTTTGGTTCCGTGCCGAGAAAGTCGGCGAGTTTCGCGGACAGTGCACCGAGCTTTGCGGTAAAGATCACGCCTTCATGCCAATCGTTGTGAAGGTTGTCTCTGAACAAGACTATGCAACCTGGTCTGGCGAGCAGAAGAAATTGCTTGCTGCTGCGGCGGATGATCCAAATAAAGAGTGGACGGCAGCCGACCTAATCGCCCGAGGTGAAAAAGTGTACGCAGCAAATTGCGTTGCTTGTCACCAAGGTAGTGGCAAGGGCGTCGTGGGCGCTTTCCCGGCACTCGATGGCAGCAAAATCGTATTGGGTCCAAAAGCAGATCAAATCCAGATTTTGCTTAAGGGCAAACAAGGGACGGCGATGGCAGCCTTTGGCGGCCAATTGAATGACGTAGAAATTGCCTCGGTAATTACTTTTACGCGCGCCTCTTGGGGTAACGCCGGCAAAGGGCAAGATCCCGTCGTTTCTCCGGCAGATATCAAGACGGCACGTTAATTTTCGGCACATTTCGTTCAGATAGGCTGATGATCGCGCCAGGTGTGCGATCACAGTGAAAGCAGGATAGGAGTCAACTATGAGCAGCGTTACAGCAGACCACGTTTCAGGCCACGGCCATGACCACGCGCACGACGACCACGCCCACCATATGCCTCACGGCTGGCGCCGGTGGTTGTTTGCAACCAACCACAAAGACATCGGTACGATGTACCTGATCTTCGCCTTTGCGATGTTGCTTGAAGGGGGCACGCTTGCCCTGTTGTTGCGTACCGAGTTGTTTCAGCCCGGGTTGCAGTTCTTTCGCCCCGAACTGTTTAACCAGTTCACAACGATGCATGGTTTGATCATGGTTTTTGGCGCGATCATGCCGGCCTTTGTTGGCTTTGCCAACTGGATGGTGCCACTGCAAATCGGCGCGGCCGATATGGCGTTTGCCCGTATGAACAACTTTAGTTTTTGGTTGTTGCCCGTTGCGGGCGCGTTGTTAACCGCTTCATTCTTTGTTCCTGGAGGTGCTACTGCAGCGGGTTGGACGTTATACGCGCCACTGACCTTGCAAATGGGCCCAGGCATGGACATGGCTATTTTCGCGATGCACTTGATGGGTGCCTCATCGATTATGGGTTCGATCAATATTGTGGTCACCATCTTGAACATGCGCGCCCCTGGCATGACCTTGATGAAAATGCCCTTGTTTTGCTGGACCTGGTTAATCACCGCGTATTTGTTGATTGCAGTGATGCCCGTGTTGGCAGCCGCGATCACCATGGTATTGACCGATCGTCACTTCGGCACAGGCTTCTTTAATGCGGCTGCTGGTGGCGACCCAGTTCTGTATCAGCACATTTTCTGGTTCTTCGGGCATCCCGAGGTTTACATCATGATTTTGCCGGCCTTCGGCATCGTGTCAGCAATTATCCCGGCCTTTGCGCGTAAACCACTGTTTGGTTATGCCTCGATGGTTTATGCAACAGCGTCGATTGCAATCCTGTCATTTATCGTCTGGGCACATCACATGTTTGCGACGGGGATGCCGGTTACGGGTCAGCTGTACTTCATGTACGCAACCATGCTGATTTCGATTCCAACGGGCGTCAAGGTGTTTAACTGGGTTGCGACGATGTGGAAGGGTTCAATGACCTTTGAGACGCCCATGCTGTTTGCGGTCGGTTTTATTTTTGTGTTTACGATTGGCGGCTTTACTGGCCTGATCCTTTCGATGGCCCCGATCGATATTCAGGTGCACGACACCTATTACGTGGTCGCGCATTTCCACTACGTGCTGGTGGCGGGCTCGCTGTTTGGTTTGTTTGCAGGCACGTATTATTGGCTGCCGAAGTGGTGTGGCTACATGTACGACGAAAAACTGGGCAAGGTCCACTTTTGGTCGAGCATGATTTCTTTCAATATCACCTTCTTCCCAATGCACTTTATGGGTTTGGCCGGTATGCCCCGTCGATATGCTGATTACGCGGCGCAGTTCACAGACTTTCATCAAATTGCAACCATTGGTGCGTTTTGGTTTGGCCTCTCGCAATTGCTGTTCCTCTACATTATCTTGAAAGCATATGCAGGCAAGGGTGCGCCCGCTGCTGCTAAGCCATGGGATGGTGCTGAGGGCCTAGAGTGGACAGTGCCTTCGCCGGCGCCATTCCATACTTTCGAAACACCACCAGAAGTTAAATAGGTTTAACAATGCCCACCGAAGAACAGCGCCGTAAAAATCGGAAGACCGGTTTGTTTTTTGCTGTCATTGTGTTGGGCTTGTTTGCTTACACGGTTGGTCGGCAAGTTTATTTACATTACTTTTCTTGATTGCTACGACGACTGCATGAGCGATGATTTAAAAGAGCTAGCTCAACGCAAATTGAGTTTTTTTCAAACGCTGAAAGCAGTTCTTTGGGCGTTGTTCGGCGTGCGAAAGGGCGCCGGCTATCAAGACGATATTGCAAAGCTTAATCCTGTGCACTTGATTGTTGCCGGGATAGTATTGACGGTTATTTTTGTGGTGAGTTTGGTTCAGATCGCCGGTTGGGCGATTCGCCACCTAACTTAGAGTTAACCTTAACATTGCGTAAGTTTGGAGAACAGAATGAGTGCATCCCACTCTACCCATGGCAACGTAGCACCTTACTACTACGTACCTGCTGACTCGGCACACCCAGTGCGCGCGAGTGTTGCGCTATTGGTCGTGATGTTTGGCGCGTCCGCTTGGATCAACGGGGTTGACGTTGCCAAATGGGCTGTGCTCGCGGGCTTGCTTGGACTTTTTGTCATCCTGTACTACTGGTTTGGTGACGCGATTCAAGAGTCTGAATCAGGAATGAACAGCAAGCGTATCGATATGTCGTATCGCTGGAGCATGAGCTGGTTCATTTTTTCAGAGGTGATGTTTTTTAGCGCTTTTTCGGGCGCACTCTGGTACACCCGTACGATTACCCTGCCCTGGTTAGGCGACTTGGACCATAAGTTGTTGTTGTGGCCAGACTTCAATGCGGTTTGGCCAAACTTGGGCCCCGCCGGTGTGGTCGAGGCCTTTCAAACAATGGGTCCGTTTTGGCTGCCAACAATTAACACAGCACTGCTGTTGAGTTCGGGCGTGACGCTGACGATTTCTCATCACGCCTTGATTGCAGACCATCGTGGCAAAGCGAAGTTCTGGCTATTTGCAACCATTGTGTTGGGCTTTATTTTTGTGGCCTGCCAGGGGTTTGAGTACTACCACGCCTACACCGATTTGAATCTGAAGTTCAACTCGGGTGCGTATGGTTCATTGTTTTTTATGCTGACAGGTTTTCATGGCTTCCATGTGCTTTTAGGCGCGACGATGTTAACGGTTATTTTAATTCGCATGATGAAAGGCCATTTCAAGTCTGATCATCACTTTGGTTTTGAAGGCGCGGCCTGGTATTGGCACTTTGTTGACGTTGTTTGGTTAGGTTTGTACTTGTTTGTATACTGGTTTTAATTCAAGCAAGCTTGGCTTTGCAAAAAATAAAAAAGCCGGCAATGCCGGCTTTTTTTCTGAGTACGAAGCCTCAACGTTGAAATCCTGTTGCTTCGATCCACCCCATCCAGTACGAAAACAACAGTAGTAAAAACAAGACCACCGACAGCCCGATGCGAAGCGTCAAAGCATTCACGGTTTTGCTTGTTCCACCTTTGTCTCGCATCAGATAAAACAAGGCTGACGCCAGGCTCGCCAAGATGCCGATAAAGGCTAATACCACCACGATCCGCATGACGATCTCCGTCTAAAACAGGAATTATCGCAGACATGCCGCAATTGATGCCTAAAACACGCACAGTGCTTGCGGTGACGCTGCTTGCCGTTGTCGGTGCAACGTGTATCGCCTTGGGTATCTGGCAGCTTAACCGCGCGACCGAGCGACGCGCCATCGCGTCAAGTATTCAACAGGGGCAAGCGATGACGGCGCTTGATTTAAACGTTTCGGTGACAGACCCCGTTCAGATTAAAAACTGGACACCTGCAAAGGTACAAGGCCAGTGGCGCGGCGATCTGAGCGTGTTGCTCGATAATCGCAATTTAGAGGGTCGTCCCGGCTTATGGTTAGCTACGCCCTTGGTTATGACAGATGGTCGCGCCGTGTTGGTGCTTCGGGGCTGGTTTGCGCGGCCCTTAGGCGATCAAAAGGCGCCAGTTATAGCGACCACACCGGGAGTTCAACAGATCTCCGGAGAGCTCGCCGAGCATGTACCAAGAATGTTCGAGCTTTGGTCCTCTAGTCGGGCCAGTTCGAATAATTTTGGGTTCAAGCCACAAGCGGTAGCAAGCACCCAAATTGAGTCGGTTGATACGGCGAAACTGCAACGCGTCCAGAATTTGTCGTTGGCTGAGCTCTCTGACCAAAGTGGTTTAAATTTTTTGCCTGTGGTGTTATTACAAACAAGCGCCTCGAATGATGGTCTGATCAGAGTGTGGCCCAAGCCTTCTGTGGATGCAGACAAAAACACCGGCTATGCCATGCAGTGGTTTGGTTTTGCGACCATTTGCTTAATTGCATTGCTGGCGATGGCCTGGCGAATTAGGCGTAACCGCTAGAAATTATATTTAGACGAAACAAAATGACTCAACCAAATCCTACCCGTACTCGTTCACGCACTCCACTGGTGCTGATTATTTTGTTCAGCCTCGCGCCCGTGCTCGCCGCAGTACTCGCCTATTTCAACCCCGATTTTCGGCCTGAAGGCAGTGTGGCGTACGGCACGTTGATTGAGCCGCAGCGTCCAATCCCTGCCAGTGCCGCATTAGTAGCCACCACGCTTGATGGCAAGCCTTTTGACGTGGGCACTTTGAAAGGCAAGTGGTTACTAGTCACAGCGGATGGGGGTGATTGCCAAGACGCTTGCGCACGCAAACTGTTTATTTTGCGAAACTCGCATGCCAGCCAAGGCAAAAATGTCGAGCGCTTAGCGAGGGTATGGTTTATTACCGACGATCAACCGGTCCCTGAAAAAGTGCTTGAAGCCTATAAAGGCACGATTATGTTACGCGTGAAGCCTGAGCAACTTGCGGCATTTTTATTAGCAGCTCCAAGCGCAGTACAAACACTCGCTGAGCCAATGTGGATCATCGACCCGCACGCCAATTTAATCTTGCAATACCCCGCAAATGCAGAGCCGGAGAAGGTGCGCAAGGACATCAGCAAGCTTGTGTATAACTCAAGGATCGGATGATGACGCAGAGCAGTGAGGCCGCGCCGACCACCCGAACACGGCAACGTTATCGAAAAGTTTTATTTTTGACCTGGTTTCTGACGCTCGATCTAATTATGTTTGGCGCGTTCGTGCGGCTCACAGATTCTGGGCTGGGCTGCCCAGATTGGCCCGGCTGTTATGGCAATGTGACGCCAATTGGAGCACTTCAATCCATTCGCGAAGCGGTTCAAATCATGCCAGACGGCCCGGTAACACTGCCCAAAGCTTGGATTGAAATGATTCATCGGTATGTGGGCGGCTTACTCGGCGTGTTGATCATTGCGATCTGTTGGATGGCCTGGCGCCACCGAAAAACCTTTGACCATTCGCCTGCGCTGGCGTTCACGGCCTTGGTCGCGGTATGTTTGCAGGGCGCTTTCGGAGCATGGACGGTCACGCATCAATTGATGCCGGCAGTCGTCACCGCACATCTGCTGGGCGGCATGAGCCTGCTGGCCTTGATGACCTGGCTCGCGGCGCGCGAGCGTTTACATCACCCTGATGTATCAGAGCAGTCCCGCGCATTTGTAGGCCTGGCTTGGTTGGGACTGTTTTTATTGTTTATGCAAATCGCTTTGGGTGGCTGGGTGAGTACAAACTACGCGGCCTTAGCGTGTATGGATTTTCCAACCTGTCATGGCAGTTGGTGGCCGCAAATGGATGTGGCCAACGGTTTCGCCATCTTGCGTGGCCTTGGAGAACTGCCAAGTGGCGAGATGATTTCTCAACCCGCGTTAACGGCGATTCACTGGGTACATCGAAACGTGGCCTGGGCTGTTTTTGCATATTGGGGCTGGCTGGCTTGGCAACTGCGAGCGGATGCCGGCTTGAGAGGCCCTGCGACGCTCGTACTTGGGTTGCTTCTTGCGCAATTACTGACCGGATTGACCACAATTTTTTTTCAGTGGCCGTTGTTAATCGCCGTGCTGCATAACGGGGGGGCGGCCGGTCTGGTTTTAGGTGTAGTGACCTTGCTGACGCGGCTAGTTCAGCCGCAAGAACAGCGCTTGTCGGTACAATCGCCCCACACCCACTAAAATGTTGATTATGACTAGTACGACCGCCGTTTCGCCAGGCCTGTTGCGCCAGTACCTTGTACTGACCAAGCCGCGGGTAACCCAGCTGGCGGTGTTTTGTGCGGTGATCGGCATGTTCTTGGCCACACCTGAATTGCCTGATGCTAAACGCGTGATCGCCGCGACCATTGGGATCTGGTTGTTGGCAGCCGCTGCGTTTGCGATGAACTGTCTGATCGAGCAACAAGTCGATGCGCGGATGTTGCGCACGGCTCGCCGAGCAACGGCAACCGGTTCGATCTCGACGCTTCAGGTGTTGGTGCTTTCTGGTCTTTTGGGTGCGACTGGTATGGCCGTGTTGTATTTCTTGGTGAACCCTCTGACCATGTGGCTCACCTTTGCGACCTTTGTCGGTTACGCAGTGATCTACACCATTATTCTCAAGCCCCGCACGCCTCAAAACATTGTGATTGGTGGACTGTCTGGGGCTATGCCGCCCGCTTTGGGTTGGGCAGCCGTTGCGGACGCCGTCCCTGGCGAGGCATGGTTGTTAGTGCTGATTATTTTTATCTGGACGCCACCTCATTTCTGGGCCTTGGCGTTATATCGCACAAAAGACTATGCCAATTCTGGCTTGCCAATGCTGCCCGTGACGCACGGCCAGCAGTTTACCCGCCTACATATTTTGCTCTACAGCATCGCTTTATTAGCGACGACACTGTTGCCTTATATCGTCGGCATGAGTGGTTGGCTCTACCTGATTGTCGCGTTGGTGTTGGGGATTATGTTTATTGTTTATGCCTTTAAGCTTTACCGTGCATATAGCGATCAGCGCGCGCGACAGTTGTTTCGCTTCTCAATTTTATATTTGTCTTTACTCTTTGCAGCGCTGTTGGCCGATCATTGGCTCATTATGGTGCCGCGTTGATTTTTCAGCGTCTTTTTCGCTTGATCGCCTTAGCACTGCTGAGCATGTGTGTCGTGCACTTGTCGGGCTGCAACGATGCAGCACCCAAATTTCAAGGCAGCGACATTACCGGCACCCACTTGGGTAAAGACCTCGCCTTAACTGGGTCAGATGGCAACGCGTATACGCTCGAGAGCTTTAAAGGTAAGGTCGTTCTTATTATGTTTGGTTTCACCCAGTGTCCGGATGTATGCCCGAGCTCATTGGCTGAACTGACGCAAGTGATTAAGCTTTTGGGCAGTGAGGCAAAACGGGTTCAGGTTGTTCTGATCACTGTCGATCCAGAAAGAGATACGCAAGAGGTATTGAAGGCGTATGTGTCTGGCTTTGATCCGCAGTTTTTAGGGCTGACCGGTACGCCTGAACAGATCAAAAAAGCGGCGAGTTCGTTTAAAGTTTATTACGCAAAAACCGCAGGCGTACAAGGTAATTACTCGATGGATCACAGCGCATCATTTTATTTAATGGATGCGTCGGGAGAGTCACGGGTTTTGTTGAACAACAATATCGGTGCGACCGCGATCGCCCACGATATTCAACGACTATTGCGTTAACGCGACGCTGTTGCCTCGAGGCTAAGCGCGCGTCGCTAAAGTTTCTTGCCAGGCCGCAATGGCGGTTTGTGCGCGTTCAGACAGGTCGGCGATGGCAATTTGCTTGCGTCGTTCGATAATCATCAGTGCGTAGGGCGTCGCCAGGCTTGAGGCTTCGGGACACAGGCGCAACTCTTCACCTACAGAGGGGCTGCGCTGGCGCCAGAAATTGATGGCGGATTCGAGTTCGGTCAGTGTGAGGAATGTAGGCATAGCCACATTGTTGCAGAATATTTGGGCTTTAAGCATTCTGCGGTACATAGTGAAGGGATTTTTTACCTGCCAGAACCGTCTCAGATGCGAGTAATATCTAGAACTAATTCCCTATAAAAAGGCTCTTTATGAGTGCGACGCCTTCTAATCCTTTTGTGCTGCCCGGGTTTGGTCAAAGTGGCGATGCGGCGACGAACCCTTTGATGGCCAGTCTAGAGATGATGCGCCAGGCTTTTGCTGGTTTGGCAGGCCCCGCGGGCATGACCAGTGGCTTGTCTTTAAGCCCACCCATGAACCCTGAAGAGCTCGAGCGCAAAATTGCTGAGCTTAAGTCGGTTGAAAACTGGCTTAAATTAAACTTGTCTATGCTCAGTAGCACGATACAGGGAATGGAAGTTCAACTGGCGACGATTGCGACACTAAAATCGTTTATGGCGGCCAATTCGGCGGCGGCGCCAGATAAAACAGCGAATGCCCAATCCGCGCCCTCAAGTTGGATGAGTGGCTGGCCCAGCGCCCCCACCCCCGCGCAGTCAGAGCCTGTGGCGCGGCCCACGCAGCCCGAGCCTAGTGCCCCTCCTGCAAGTGATGCAGGTGCTGCAGCCCCGCCTGCGGCCGCGAAGGCATGGTGGGATATGTTGCAACATCAGTTCAGTCAGGTGGCCGCTGCAACCGCTGCGAGCATGGCATCAAAACCCGCCTCAACGGCAAGTAAGGCGCCCGCTAAACGGGCGCGCGCTGCAAAAAAAACAAGCTCAAAAGTCAATACAAAGAAAGCGTCTTGAAAACTCTGAAACAGTCATAAACAAGCACATCAGACTATGTTGAATATCGTGATTTTGGCCGCTGGGCAAGGCAAGCGGATGCAGTCTAGCCGCCCGAAAGTTTTGCATACGATTGCGGGGCGCGCGATGTTATCGCATGTACTCGATGGTGCACGCGCACTCGAAGCGGATGCCATTGTGGTGGTCGTTGGACATGGTGCCGAGCAGGTGCAGCAGGCCTTTACTCAAGAACGCGATTTACAGTTTGTGCGGCAAGAGCCTCAGCTGGGTACGGGGCATGCGGTATTACAAACAGTCGCGCAGTTAAAAGAAGATGGGCGCGATGATGTCACGATTGTGCTCTACGGCGATGTCCCGTTGGTGCAGACTGCGACCCTGCGCGCATTGTTAGCGGCACGCCAGAACGGCTTGGCCGTGTTGACTGAGGTGCTGCCAGATCCGACCGGGTATGGTCGCATTGTGCGCGATGCCAACGGCCAGGTCTGTGCAATCGTTGAGCATAAAGATGCGACACCCGCGCAGCGTGCAATTAATGAGGTCAACACCGGGATCATCGCAGCACCGACGGCGCATCTCAAAACCTGGCTTGCGCAACTCACCAACAATAACGCGCAAGGGGAGTATTACCTGACCGACATTATTGATCTGGCTGTGCGTGCGGGTTTGACAGTCAATGTTGCGCAACCAAGTGCCGCCTATGAAACCTTGGGCGTAAATAGTCGGGCGCAACAGGCGCAACTTGAGCGTTTGTGGCAACTTGAACTTGCACGGCGTCAGCTTGACGCGGGTGTGACGCTAGCCGATCCTGCGCGTATCGATGTTCGAGGTCGTCTGGTCTGTGAGCAAGACGTCTTTATCGATATCGGTTGTGTTTTTGAGGGCGATGTTAAGTTGGCTCAGGGCGTACAGGTCGGCGCCCATTGTGTACTACGCAATGTCTCGATCGGAGCGGGCACACGGATTGAACCCTTTAGTCATCTTGAGCAGGCGGTCGTCGGTGCAGAGGCCAAAATTGGGCCCTATGCGCGTCTGCGCCCAGGTGCGGCATTGGCTGATCGCACCCATGTAGGTAATTTTGTTGAAATTAAAAATGCACGCTTAGGAATTGAAAGCAAAGCGAATCACTTAGCCTACATCGGAGACGCTGATATTGGCGAACGCGTCAATATCGGGGCTGGCACGATCACCTGTAACTATGATGGCGTGAACAAGCATCGCACCGTGATTGAAGACGATGCATTTATTGGTTCTGATACTCAACTGGTTGCCCCCGTGCGTGTGGGCCGCGGTGCAACGCTTGGCGCGGGCACAACCTTGACGCGAGACGCGCCGGCAGACAAGCTAACGGTATCGCGTGCAAAACAAGTGACCATCGAAGGCTGGAAACGGCCAGTTAAAAAAGTTTGAATATGTCCGAAGCACAACCAGCTCGCGCGCCTGACGCGATAGAGGGGCTGCCAACAGTACGTCGACGTAAGGCTGCATTTGCAATGGGCATGGGCTTGTTGCTCTCGGTGCTTGACGCTTCAATGACGAATGTCTCTTTGCCTTCGATTGCCAAAGATTTAGATCAATCGGCTGCGGCCGTTGTCTGGATTGTTAATGCCTATGGTTTGACGGTGGCGAGCATGCTGATGCCGATGGCGGCAATTGGTGAGCGAATTGGTTTCAAGGTGTTGTTCCGTTTTGGACTCATCTTGTATGCGCTTGCAGCAGTGGCCAGTGCCCTTGCGCCCTCATTGCCAATCTTGTTGGCATGTCGTGTGTTGCAAGGGTTAGGCGGCTCAGCCATTATGTGTTTGTTTGGTGCCTTGGTGCGTCATATCTATCCGCCGCACTTAATTGGTCGCGGTATTGGCTGGAACTCGATGACGGTCGCGGTCGGGTCGGTGATGGGGCCTTCGCTAGGTGCATTTATTTTGTCGTTTGCCAGCTGGCATTGGATTTTTGTTTTCAACATCCCGTTGGCCTTGATTGCCTTATTCGGACTCAAGTATTTACCTGATGTTGCGCCGCTTCAATCGCGCTTTGATTGGGTGTCAGCGCTTTTAAGTATGAGCACGATTGGCTTGTTGATCATTGGGATTGATTACCTCGCCACCTATACGTGGCAGGCGCTTACGCTGGTGGTGTTGGCTGTTTGTGTAGGTGGCTTGTTGATTCGTCGTTCAAGTGCGCAGCCAGCGCCTCTGTTTCCAGTGGATTTGTTTCGCATCCCGGCCATGCGATTTGCCTTGGCCGCTTCGGCGAGCACGTTCTCTGCGCAAATGGCGACTTTTGTCTCGCTGCCGTTTTATATGCTGACGGCTCTAGGGCGCTCACAAATGACAGTCGGTGTTTTATTGGCTGGTTGGCCTGTCGGCGCTGCGATGATTGCTTCGGTGGCTGGGCCCTTGTCTGATCGATACCCTGTTGCGATTTTGAGTGGTATCGGTGCGGCGGCGATGGCTTCTGGATTGTTGGCGATTGTCTTGATGCCCGCTGGAGTCGATAACGCCTGGTTGTTTGCTGCGATGGTGTTGTCGGGAATTGGCTTTGGTTTTTTTCAGACACCGAACAATCGCGTCTTGATCGGTGCTGCACCTCGACATCGTGCGGGCGCTCTCGGAGGATTGCAAGCGACCACGCGCGTGTTTGGCCAGACATTTGGCGGAGCCGTGGTTGCGATGGTGTTTAGCATGGGGTTTGTTGCGGGCCCGCTGCTTGGTCTGCTGGTGGCGATCGCATTTGCGATGGTTGCCGTCGCGGTCAATGTGATTCGTTATCGCCAGGCACCGCACGCGGGCCAGAATGGCTGAGCGCGCCCTGCGCGTCTTACAAATTAATACCGAGCGAGGTTGGCGCGGCGGTGAGCGGCAAACATTGCTGACCGCTCAAGGTTTGCGCGAGCGTGGCCACGACGTTGAGCTATTGCTCTTTGGCTCGGGTGCGCTTGCAGAGCGCGCGACGGCACAGGGTTTGGTGGTACACACTGCGCATGGTGGCATCGCCTTTGGTGTGTGGCTTGCTTTACACGCCAAGCGTTACGATATTTTGCATGTTCAAACAGCGAAGGCTGTGGCGTGGGCCGTCGCGACCGCTTGGTTGCATCGCTGCGCTGTAGTCTTTTCGCGTCGCACGAGCTTTTCGTTGGGTATGCGCGCATGGTTGACACGCTTGAAGTGGCGCCAGGTCGGTCAAATGGTTGCCATTAGCGAGGCCGCTGCGGCCGCCCCGCGCGCGATGGGTATTTCGACAAAAGTGATCGCAAGTGCGGTATCGCCGATCAGTGTAGATGCCGCAAGGATACAAAATTTTTTAGCCAGACATAAGCTTGCGAATCGACGCTTAGTCGGAACGGCGGCAGCACTGTCTGTTGAAAAAGATCCTCTCACGTTGATACGTGCAGCAGCGCAAGTTTGTGCTCAGTTTGATGATGTCGTCTTTGTCCATTGGGGCGCTGCGGGTGCGGCCTCTGCGCCAGCCCAACAACTGATTGACGCGCTTGGATTGCAAGAGCGTTATCTATTATTGGGATTTGAACCCGATGTTGAGCAGTTATTTTCTGCGCTATCGGTCTTTGTGATGGCTTCGCGCTTTGAGGCGTTGGGCAGTAGCGTATTGGATGCGATGCTGCAAAAAGTGCCCGTGGTATCCACGAATGCGGGTGGTTTGAAAGAAACGGTTGCCGCGGGCCGTGGCCTATTGTGTGCTGCAGGTGACCACACTGCGATGGCGGTGCATATTGCATCGGTATTGACACAACCGCAGCAGGCGCAGGCAATGGTTGAAACGGCGTACGCTGCTGTGACCATTGAGTATGGCGTTGAGCGGATGGTGGATCGGTATGTTGAGTTATATCGCACCCTGCTGGACGAACAGCGCGTCCCGCATTAACCGAGCGCGCTGCGTGTATCGAACTTGCTGCGGTGAATTGAAAAAAACGTACGCACATTACGTACGTTTGCTTGCGCAGTAAACGCGCGGTGCACCAGGGCATGATAGGCCGGCATATCAACAACCTGCGCAATCAAGACAAAATCTGGGCCAGAGGATACGCGGTAACACTGCAAGATCGCGTCTTCTTGGGCGACCGCCTGTTCAAACTGTTGCAAGCTTTCTGCAGACTGCACATCGAGCGTGATTTCTAGTAAAGCGGTGAGCGTGTTTGCGATTTTGGCGGGATCAACGATCGCCACCTGTTTTTGAATAATGCCCGAGTCGACTAAACGGCGGACACGCCTCATGCAGGTCGGCGGCGAGGCATGCACCCGTTCGGCAAGCTCTTGGTTTGTGATGCTGGCATCATGCTGTAAGTGCTCAAGAATGCGTCGATCGAGTTCGTCTAGTGTTTCTATCATCGTAGAAATATATTAAAATATTAAAAATACTATTTAAATGAAATTATATTTCAATTATCTATAAATATACT
>CAIYCP010000282.1 GCA_903924715.1 uncultured beta proteobacterium | reverse complement strand
CAACAGAGTTTTGATGCTGACGGTGCTTGGGGCGCCCAAGGGTGTGCGCACACACCGTTACTCGAACGCTTAATCTCCTCAGAACCCTGGCTGAAACAACCACCACCAAAATCAACTGGGCGAGATTTGTTCAACTTGGCATGGCTCGAACCGCGTTTGCAATACTGCTTAGGTCGCCTTGAGCCTGGCCAAACGTTAACGCCTCAAGACATCCAGGCAACGCTTTGCCGCTTCACCGTTGAAACGGCTGTGCAATCGATCTTGGCCCAGGCCCCTGAGGTGCAAGAAGTTTTAGTGTGCGGTGGAGGAGCCCATAACCAAGCCTTGCTTCAGGGTTTAAAAGCGGCATTGCCCTGCCCAGTCATCACCACAGATTCGGCGGGGGTCGGCACACAAGATGTTGAGGCCTTAGCCTTTGCGTGGCTGGCCTGGGCGCATCAACATGGCGTTGCCGCAGGAAACCCCAAGGTCACCGGGGCGCGCGGCGCACGAATTTTAGGCGCCAGTTGGCCCGCTTGAAAAAACAAAAAAGCCACGCCTGAGCGTGGCTTTTTCACTTTCAGTGCTTTAAACCGAAAACGACGAACCGCAGCCGCAGGTGGTCGAAGCGTTTGGGTTGCGGATCACAAATTGTGAACCTTCAATGTCTTCTTTGTAATCGATCTCAGCGCCGACCAAATACTGAAAACTCATTGGGTCAACCAGCAAGGCCACGCCATTTTTTTCGAGCGTCGTGTCGTCTTCGTTGACGTCTTCATCAAAGGTGAAGCCATACTGAAAACCCGAACAGCCACCACCCTGCACAAACACGCGCAGTTTGAGGTTTGAATTACCTTCTTCGATCAGCAAATCTTTTACCTTGGCAGCCGCTGAGTCTGTAAACAGAATCGGGGTCGGGGGCGCTTGCAAATCTACGGTTTGTGTGGCGATGCTCATGAGTGACTCCTGTCCCGCAGGACAATACTAAATAGCTAAATAACATGATACTTGACTGCGTTTGTCAACTATACCGCAAGTGCGTGCAGAATTCATAGATCAACCACTTTAGAGGCAAGGACAATATCGCCTGCCAACACCCGTACGGTCACTGATTTCAAGGCAAAACCCTGCGGGACCGCCAACAAGCCTTGTCCCCGCTGAAACTGTGCAAAATCAAGCCGCAAGGGTGCGCGCAACGCTTCGATTTGTGCGGCATTCAGCGCCACACCAGACTCCAGGGCCGACTCAGCCACTAAAGGCTGCAAAACAATCCGTTGCTCAAGCACCTGCGCAGCATCAAGGCAATGGCCCACGCCAACAAACTGCAACATCCCTTCGAATCGTTTAGTATTTTTGCCGCTACGCATCAATAAAACACGGTAGTGCAGACCGTCCGTTTGCTTCTGCACATCCAATGCACGGATATCGAGTGAACCTTGAGGGCCAGGCGGCAACAAGTTTTCGAAAAATGCCAACTGATCTTGTTGCCGACCAAGTTCGGCTTGCAGGCGTGCAAGTAAGCTTTCGAGCTCGGCGCGTGCGGCGCGCTCAATCAACAAGTCACGCTGTGCAACATTGAACTGAGAGTCTGCTTGAGTGCGCTCAGCCTCGAGCGTTTGCCTCTCTTGCAACAGAGCGGCACGCTCGGTGCGCACTTGCAACGCCAGCACCTCTGCGTTGGGCTGCTGGGCGATGAATACGCCCAAAGCCAAACCTAACGCCAGCAGCAATAAGACCCCGCCAATCAGCGAGGCGAAGGTACGCCTAGCAGTTCTAGCCATCTGCGACAGGCTTAAGGCAGGATCGCGACTTGGTTTAAGCCCACGCTTTCGGGTAGACCAAACATTAAATTCATATTTTGAATGGCTTGGCCTGAAGCACCTTTCACCAGATTGTCTTGCACCACCAAAATAATCAAGCGGTCACCGTTACCCGGGCGCTGCAGCGCGATGCGCAGTGTGTTTGACGCGCGCACTGAGCGCGTGTCTGGCTGGCTTCCAAAGGGCATCACATCAATGAACGTTTCGTTGGCATAGCGGGCCTCAAAAAGCGCCTGAAAATCAACCCCGCGCGCCTCGGGCAAGATACGTGCGTAAATGGTGCTAAACATGCCACGGATCATCGGCACCAAGTGCGGCACAAAGGTCAGCCCCACCGGCCCACCCGCCAGGCGCTGCAACTGTTCGTCAATCTCAACCTGATGACGATGCCCCGCCACGCCATACGCTTTGAAGTTATCGCTGGCTTCAGACAATAGGCTACCTACTTCCGCTTTACGGCCAGCCCCACTGACACCCGACTTGCAATCAGCGATCAGATCCGAAGTGTCGATCAAAGGCTTGCCACCCAGCAGTGGCGCCAAGCCCAACAGTACGGTCGTGGGATAGCAACCAGGATTACCCACCACGCGAGCCTTGGCCACTGCGGCGCGATTGAGCTCAACCACCCCATAGACAGACTCTTTAAGAATCTCTGGGCAAGTGTGCGGAATTTTGTACCACTTTTCAAAAGCCTTGATATCTTGCAAACGGAAGTCGGCCGCTAAATCGATGAGCTTGACACCCGCCGCCAAGAGCTCGGGCGCCTGGGCCATCGCCACGCCGTGCGGTGTCGCAAAAAATACGACGTCACAATCTGTCAATGGCGCTTTATCAGGCGCTGAAAATGCCAGTTTGACGTGACCCCGCAAGTTGGGAAACATATTGGCCACTGGCATGCCATCTTCTTGGCGCGAAGTAATGGCCGTCAGCTCAACGTTCGGATGTTGCGACAAAATACGCAGGAGCTCAACGCCGGTATAACCCGTGCCGCCCACAATCCCTACCTTGATCCGTTTTGCTAAAGCTTGTGTCATGTCGAGACTCCTGATTCTAAATCGGCCGGCGTACGACGCAACCGGCACCCTGTAGCAAATATTATCCCATGCACACGTAAGAGAAAAAAAAGACCGCTTGCGCGGTCTTTTTGCACTGGAGCCATTTGCAGCCCCGGGCAGATCGATCAGCGCTTGCTGAACTGTTTCCGACGACGTGCTTTGTGGAAACCAACTTTCTTACGCTCGACTTCACGTGCATCGCGCGTAACCAACCCTGCTTTAGACAGTGAAGGCTTTAACGTTGCATCATAATCAATCAGTGCACGAGTAATACCGTGACGTACCGCACCCGCCTGACCGCTTTCGCCGCCGCCGTGCACGTTGATATGAAAATCAAACGAAACCAAATGACCGGTAAGTTCGAGCGGTTGACGCACGACCATACGGCCCGTTTCGCGAGCAAAGTATTCGTCAACGGGCTTGCCGTTCACAACAATCTTGCCAGCGCCTTTTTTCATGAACACACGAGCCACCGAAGTCTTGCGGCGGCCGGTTCCGTAATTCCAATTACCGATCATGGCCTATCCTTTGAGTTCGAGGGTCTGTGGCTGCTGAGCTGAATGGGGATGCTCTGCACCCGCATACACCTTGAGCTTTTTGATCATCGCATAACCCAGCGGGCCTTTGGGCAACATACCCTTAACGGCCTTTTGAATCGCACGACCCGGAAAACGCTCTTGCAGTTTGGCGAAGTTTGTTTCGCGGATACCACCCGGATACGTTGTATGACGGAAGTATTTTTTATCTTGCGTCTTGTTACCGGTTACGACGATATCTGCTGCATTGATAATGACGATGTAATCGCCTGTATCAACGTGGGGTGTGAACTCTGGCTTGTGCTTACCGCGCAAACGGTGTGCGACTTCGCTGGCCACACGACCGAGGACTTTGCCCTTCGCGTCAATCACGAACCAGCCACGCTTGACTTCATGCGGCTTAGCCACAAATGTCTTCATGATTGGATCCTAAAAATACCTGCCCGGGACCATCCCAGACTGGCCCTCAAATAACGTTCAGATGGTGCCAAAGCGTGTAACCCGCCCGTGCCCCGTGTCTGTTATTGGAGGAAAGCCTTTGATTCTACAATAAAAAACGGGTGCCAGCCAAATGGCAGCACCCGTTTGAGTAAAAAGGCCACCTAAAAGAGAGTGGCCGAGCCAAAACTGGCTTATTTTTGACGCGAGAGCGCAGCTCCAACGTATTGATCGTACGAGGCTTCTGCCAACCTGAACCAAGGCACCACCTGATCGCGGTACCCCATGTAGTTGTCGTGAATCTCTTTAAACTGGGCGCTTTTCGCTGAATACTCGCCGTAAACCTTCAGAGAGACGTCCCAACATGCATCCATCACCGCACGCGGGAAAGCACGCAACAAGGTGCCCTGCGACAGCAAACGACGCAGCGCTTGTGCATTCAGGTTGTCATAGCGTGCCTGCATCGTCGCCGTGCAAGCCCGACTTGCCGACTCGATAATGGACTGATAGCTTTTGGGGAGCTTGTCCCATTCACCATCATTCACATACAGGGATACCTGCGCACCACCTTCCCACCAACCGGGGTAGTAGTAATACTTGGCAACCTTGGCGAAACCCATTTTTTCATCGTCGTAGGGGCCGACCCACTCTGCCGCATCGATCGTGCCTTTTTCAAGAGCGGGGTAAATATCACCGCCTGGCAACTGCTGAGGAATAGCGCCCAGGCGAGTCATAATCTCACCGGCAAAGCCAGCGATACGCATCTTCAAACCCTTGAGGTCTTCGACCGTTTTGATCTCTTTACGGTACCAGCCACCCATTTGGGTACCCGTGTTACCCAGCGGCATATTGACGATATTGAAATCTTTGTAGAGTGCACGGGTGAGTTTCATGCCGTCGCCTTCCCACATCCAGGCGTTTGTTTGACGCGAATTCAGCCCGAACGGGACGGCAGTATCAAACGACAGCGCGGGATTTTTACCAACGTAGTAATAGCCGCTTGAATGCCCCATTTCGACCGTGTTTTTTTGCACGGCATCAAGCACTTGCAACGGAGGCACAATTTCGCCCGCTGCAAAGGTACGCACCGAAAACTTACCACCGGTGCCTTCTGATACATACTTAGAAAAAAGCTCAGCGGTGCCAAATAAGGTATCCAAGCTTTTAGGAAAGCTTGAAGCTAGGCGCCAGT
>CAIYCP010000281.1 GCA_903924715.1 uncultured beta proteobacterium | reverse complement strand
TGCCGGTGTGGATGATGCCGCAAAAGTTAAGGCGTCTTACTTAGCTGCCGTGGCGCTAGGCACCGAAAAATGCGCTTTGATCTCACGTAGCAAAGCAACTGAGTTGCTGGGCACGATGCTCGGTGGCTACAACATTGGCCCCATGGTTGATTTGCTTGACGATGCCGAGGTGGGCAAGGTCGCTGCTGAAGGTTTGAAAAAAACCTTGCTGATGTTTGACGCGTTTCATGACGTCAAAGAAAAAGCCTTGAAAGGCAACGTCAACGCTAAAGCTGTGATGCAAAGCTGGGCCGATGGCGAGTGGTTTACCAGTCGCCCTGAAGTTCCAAAAAGCCTGACAGTCACAGTCTTTAAAGTGACCGGCGAGACCAACACTGACGATTTGTCTCCGGCACCCGATGCCTGGACACGTCCTGATATCCCGCTGCATGCTCTGGCAATGCTTAAAAATCCGCGCCCTGGTATCGAGCCTCAAGAAACCGGCAAAATTGGACCCATCAATTTCATCAATGATTTGAAAAAGAAAGGCCACTTGGTTGCCTACGTTGGTGACGTAGTCGGCACAGGTTCGTCACGTAAATCAGCCACCAACTCGGTGCTCTGGTTCACTGGCGAAGATATTCCTTTTGTACCCAACAAACGTTTTGGTGGCGTGTGCCTGGGCAGCAAGATTGCTCCGATCTTCTACAACACCATGGAAGATGCAGGCGCCCTGCCGATTGAGCTTGATGTATCAAGCATGAACATGGGCGACGTAATTGAACTGCGCCCGTACGAAGGCCAAGCCCTGAAAGACGGCAAGGTCATTTCTAAGTTTGAAGTCAAATCTGAAGTTTTGTTTGACGAAGTGCGTGCGGGCGGCCGTATCCCGTTGATCGTTGGTCGCGGCCTCACCAGCAAAGCGCGCGAAACACTGGGCTTACCGCCTTCAACGCTGTTCCGTTTCCCACACATCCCTGCTGCCTCTAAAAAGGGCTTCACACTCGCCCAGAAAATGGTCGGTCGTGCTTGTGGGTTACCTGAAGGGCAAGGCGTGCGTCCCGGCTCTTATTGCGAACCTGCGATGACCTCAGTCGGCAGCCAAGATACAACTGGTCCGATGACGCGCGACGAACTCAAAGATCTGGCTTGCTTGGGTTTCTCTGCTGACCTGGTCATGCAATCGTTCTGCCATACAGCGGCATATCCAAAACCAGTTGATGTCAAAACACATCACTCGTTACCTCAGTTCATGAGCAACCGTGGCGGCATCTCGCTGCGCCCAGGCGACGGTGTGATTCACTCGTGGCTCAACCGCATGTTGTTGCCTGATACTGTCGGTACTGGCGGCGATTCGCACACCCGCTTTCCAATCGGTATCAGCTTTCCAGCGGGTTCTGGCTTAGTCGCCTTTGCCGCTGCCACGGGCGTGATGCCTTTGGATATGCCTGAGTCGGTATTGGTGCGCTTCAAAGGCAAGATGCAACCCGGCGTGACGTTGCGTGACTTGGTCAGCGCAATCCCACTGTATGCGATCAAGGCAGGCTTGTTAACGGTTGACAAGCAAAACAAGCAAAACGTATTTTCGGGTCGTATCCTTGAGATCGAAGGTTTGCCTGATCTCAAGGCCGAACAAGCCTTTGAACTGTCAGATGCCTCAGCTGAGCGTTCAGCGGCTGGCTGCACCATTCGACTAAACAAAGAACCTGTGATCGAATACATCAACAGCAACATCGTCATGTTGAAGTGGATGATCGCCAATGGCTACTCAGATGAGCGCAGCATCACACGTCGCATTCAAGCCATGGAAGCCTGGATCAAAAATCCACAGTTGCTGCAACCTGATGCAGACGCTGAATATGCAGCAATCATTGAAATTGATTTGGCCGAAATTCACGAGCCGATCGTCGCTTGCCCAAATGATCCAGATGATGTCAAAACCTTATCAGACGTGTCTGGCGCCAAGATCGACGAAGTGTTCATCGGTAGCTGCATGACCAACATCGGTCACTTCCGCGCAGCCTCAAAACTGCTTGAAGGCAAACGCGACATGCCCGTGAAGTTGTGGATTGCACCTCCGACCAAGATGGACGCGGCGCAACTCACCGAAGAAGGTCACTACGGCGTGTTTGGCTCTGCGGGTGCCCGCACTGAAATGCCAGGCTGCTCACTGTGCATGGGTAACCAAGCTCAGGTTCGTGAAGGCGCAACGGTGATGTCAACCAGTACGCGTAACTTCCCGAACCGCTTGGGTAAAAACACAAACGTGTATCTGGGTTCTGCCGAACTCGCTGCAATTTGCTCAAAACTCGGCCGCATCCCCACCAAAGAAGAGTATCTGACTGATATGGGCGTCTTAAGCAAGAACGGCGACAAGATCTACAAGTATCTCAACTTTGATCAACTCCCCGACTACAAAGACGTCGCGGATACGATTCCGTCCTAAGCTTCACGTTGCACGAAGTGTAAAAAACCCGCTCAGGCGGGTTTTTTATTCACTACGATCCAAAGCCCCCGGCGTCAAACAAACCACGAACCCTTTAGATAGTTCGTTACACTAGAGGCCTTTATCGCTGCTTTTCTGGTTTTTGACATTTCTATGGCTCGTGCTCGCTCCTCCTCTTCTCCTAAACGACTGAATCGCGATTCATCACGACTGGTAGCCTTATCGCTGGCGCTACACAATTCTGGCAGTCGTGTTGAAGATCGTTTTTGGGAAACCGAGCTCGCAAGCACGCTAAACAAACTCATGCGCGCTGGCAACGACGCGACGATCGATGCCGCGCTTGATCACCTGTCTACCACCAATTTGGGTGGCTATGAAGTGCTGATCGAACAGGCAGAAACGCATTCTGAGTCATGCCTACTTGAAAAAGATGGCAAGCGCTTTGACGTCTTACTGGTGATTGCGCCTTTGGTGGCCTGGACCCGCTACAGCATCCCTGCGGTGGCGCTCAGCGACAGCATCGTCACAACACTCGCCGGTCATTTGCAAACACACGTGTTGGCCACTGGCGCTCAAATGGCTGTCATGCCTCAGTTAATCAGCCTTGATCAAATGCCGCGTACCCTTTGCGAAACCTACGATTGGCTTCACAAACTCGGCGCAACCGCACTTGATCTTCCAAGTAGTGCACCTAAGCTCAATAGTGAGCCCGACTCTTTCAACATGCTGGCCGATACGCGTTATGTTGCGATTGGGGTCGCGGTACCGGAAGGCAAGCCCATCTTTCGCTGGCAAGAAACGCCTGGCGAACTTGGCGAAGGACGCGAGATTTGCCTCGAAAAATGGGAAGCTGATACACAGCCAATTTTTGCAAATTTATTAGCAGGTTGTGGTTTTGAAATCTTGGTACCTGACGCCTATTACGTCAGCAACCGCGAAGCTGATCGTCGGATTCGGCCGCTCTCGGTCAAGTCGGCTGTGACCTGGCTTGAAGGCGCCTTAAATCTTGAAGCCAGCCAACTGCGCGCTGTTATTGCAGGCTGCGGTGA
>CAIYCP010000280.1 GCA_903924715.1 uncultured beta proteobacterium | reverse complement strand
TGAACGACGCCTGCACGACGCAGCGCTTGAATCGACTCGCCTGTATAACCAAGCTCAGCCAAGACCTCTTGGGTGTGTTCACCGAGCAAAGGCGGCGGTCGATGCGCGCGGCGCGCTTGCTCTTGAAATTTAATCGGCAATCCGATCTGCTGTAAGGTGCCTACCGTTGGGTGTTCGGTTTGAACAATCAACTCTCGAGCTACCACTTGTGGATGGGCTAAGGCCTCGCTAAGCTTATGAATGGGAGCTGCCGGTACGCCGCCTTGGCTTAAGCACTCAAGCCACTGCGCAAGCGTCCTAGTTTTCATCTTTGCCTGCACCAGCGCCACTGTCGTACTCATATTTTTAACGCGCAAGGCATTGGTTACCAGATCTGGGCGATCAACATGCTCTTCTAAACCCGCGACTGAGCAAAAGCGTCGCCACTGTGCATCGTTACCAGCCCCGAGCATGATGGGCTGGTCGGCCGTATCAAAGACTTGATACGGGCACATGGTGGGATGCCCCGTCCCCATAGGTTTAGGATCCGCTCCGCTTTGCCAGTAGCTCTGTGCCATGTAGGTCAGAAAACCAAGAGAGGTATCGAGCAATGACAACTCGAGGTATACACCGTTACCGGTTCGCCCCCGTTCGAGTAACGCGGCCAACACGCCGCTCAGGCCGAATATACCGGTGCCCATGTCGACGGGCGAAAAGCTTGCCCGCGCAAAGTCTCCACCTGGCGCACCCATCGAGCTAATCATGCCACTAAACGCCTGCAGCATGACGTCATAGCCAGGCTCGTCTCCAAGTGGCCCCGAACGCCCATAGCCCGAAATCTCGCAATAGATCAGCTTTGGATTGATCGCGCTTAAGGTCGCATGATCGACTTTAAGTTTGGCTGCCGTACCGCCACCAAAACCTTGCAAGACGACATCCGCGCTTTGCACAAGCTCGTGTAAGATCTGTTGACCGGCTTGCGTTTTTAAATCGAGCGCTAGGCTTCGTTTATTATGGTTCACCGCCATAAAAATTGCCGATTGGCCATTCGTCTGTGGCAGCCAGCCGCGTGTGTCATCGCCCTGACCAACAGGTTCAATTTTAATGATCTCAGCACCTAACTCGCCAAGATATTGTGAGCAAAGTGGCCCGGCCAGCACCTTGCTTAGATCGACCACTTTAATACCTTTGAGTGGTTGCATAGTCTTCCTTCGTCAATAAACCTTGAGTCAAACATAACATGACACGAAAACTATTATTGTGCCTCTTCTCACTGCTGTCTTTGTTAACGGGTGTCGTCATGGCCACTGAAGAACCTTCCTACACAAGCAAATTTCAAGAAGCCCCCTTTGAAATTAGAGAATACCCCGCCCTCATCGCTGCCGAAGTCACTGTTTCGGGCGAGCGCGGCGAGGCCATCAGTGCTGGATTCCGTTTATTGGCGGGGTACATCTTTGGTGGCAACACGCGCAAGCAAAGTATTGACATGACCGCGCCTGTCATCCAAAACGAGTCGTCTAATGAAAAAATTGCAATGACTGCACCGGTGGTGCAAAACCCTGATCCAGCCGGTTGGGTCGTTCGCTTCATTATGCCCGCGAGCTACACGCTTGAGACGCTGCCAACACCCAATGATCCAAAGGTTCGACTTGTCGCTTTGCCTCCCAAGCGTTTTGCCGTTGTGCGTTTTTCGGGTCTGGTCGACGACAACGACGTTGAACAACAAACTGCCGTCTTGCGTGCCTTTATCGCGAAGCAACAATTGACAGCGATCGGCACGCCCTCACTTGCCCGCTACGATCCGCCTTGGACTCTTTGGTTTCTGCGACGCAACGAGGTCATGCTTGAATTGACCCCTGCGAACTAGTACACCTGGCTCAGTCCGCCTTCATCCCCGTCTTTTTAATTAAGTCGGCCCACTGCTTAAGTTCATGTTGAATAGCGGCTTTCATTTGCTCGGGCGTCATTTTTAGCGGCTCGTAGCCATCTTGCCGGATGACCTTTAATACCTCGGGGTCGTCCATCGTGGCATTGAGCGCCGCAACCAGTTTGGCTGTAATCGCGACAGACAACCCCGCAGGCCCCACTACACCAAACCACACGGGCGAATCGAACCCCGGAAAGCCGCTTTCAGCGATGGTTGGCACGTTCGGAAACATGCTACTACGGGTAATTGAGCTCACAGCAAGCGCTTTGACTTGCCCAGCCTCAACGTTAGTCGCAATCGAACCAATGGATGAGAACAACACAGGAATATGGCCACCCAACAAATCAGTTAGCGCACCGGCCCCGCCCTTGTAAGGCACATGAGAAATTTGTAGACCAGTTTCAATCTTAAATTGCTCGGCCGCCAAATGACCCGAGCCTCCGATCCCAGATGTGCCATAACTCCACTGTGACGGGTTCGCTTTTGCTAAGGCTATAAAACTTTTGACATCTTTAGCCGGTGAGCTCGGTAACACTGCAATCAGTGATCCTCCGCTCGACACCATTCCAATCGGCGTGAAGTCGTTCACGGGGTCAAAGTTCGCCTTACGCAGTGAGGGGCCAAAAGTCATTGGCCCTTGCGATGTGAGGTGAATCGTATAGCCATCCGCCGGCGCACGTGCGACAAGTTCAAGCGCGATCCCGCCGGCCACGCCTGGGCGATACTCCATCACGATCGTTTGACCTAAAAATTTTGCCATACGATCGGCTACCGGGCGCGCGAGCTTATCGGCGGCCCCGCCTGCGGTAAAGCCCACGACCATCTTGATTGGCTTGTCGGCGGGATACTCGGCTGCCAAGCCTAAGGTCGGCGAGCCTAACAGGGCTATACCTAAGGCAAGGGTAACTAGCTTGACTTTAATCAACAGTGTCTCCGAGTGTTTTTAAACTACTTTTTGTTCTATTTATACAGAAAATGCTCGATCTGAACCAATCATAACGGTCTGCCACCAAGCGAACAATACCTTGTGTTTTCAAACTCTCGGTTTACACTTTGTCCCACGGATGTAGGACTCGATCTAAACGTCCCTTGCTTTCCATCACGAGTCCACCCAAAAATACCCTTCGGAGATCAGAATGCGCAATGCTGTAACCAAATTAATCGCCTCGCTTGTGTTGGCGGCACTCGCCCAGACAGCTGCAGCGCAGTACCCCACCAAAACTATCCGCTTAGTCGTGCCTTTTCCGGCGGGCTCAGCGACTGACATGGTCGCACGTATTCTTGGTAATGGCTTAAGTGCCAGTCTTGGCCAGCAAGTGATTGTCGAGAACAAGGCGGGTGCCGATGGCGCCCTGGCCGCCACAGAAGTCGTCAAAGCTGCACCAGATGGCTACACGTTGCTCGTCGCGACCAATAGCCCAATGGCTGGTGCCCCAGCTTTGCGCAAACAACCCCCTTATGACCCCGTGCGCGATTTCACGCCAATTTCAATGCTTGGGCGCTACACCTTCTTTTTATACGTCAATGCGCAGATGCCCTTTAACACCATTGCTGAACTCATCACCTATGCAAAGGCTAATCCGGGCAAACTCGCCTATGCCTCGGGCAACACCACGGGCATTGTGGCAACCGCTCAATTTTTATCGCTAGCGGGTAATCTTAATATGCTGCATGTTCCCTACAAAGGTGAACCAGCGGGAGTGATTGATCTGGTGTCTAACCGCGTGCAATTGATGATTTCAACACCCTTCACTGCGGGCTTACATGTCGCTGATGGCAAACTCAAGATGCTGGCGATCACACTGCCAAGTCGCTCGCCACTCGCGCCTAATGTGCCGACTTTTGCTGAGGCCGGCGTGCAGGGATTTTCGGTTCAGTCGTGGGCAGCCCTGTACGCGCCCGCTAATTTGCCACCTGAATTGCTTGGACGTTTAAATACCGCAGTCAATGCAGTATTGAATCGCCCCGATATTAAAGAGCAACTCGATCAAAAACAGTTTTTAACTCAGGGGTCGACCTCGGCAGAACTCGGCGCTTTCACCAAAGAGCAAGTTGCAACCTATGTCAAGATCTTGCGTGATGCAGGCGTTCAGCCTGAATAGGTGCTTCGATCTGCAAACGGCCGACATACATCAAGCGTATAACTCGACCGTGTTGCCAATATCAGAAACCGTTGCGCGCTGTACATCTCGCTTCCAGCGCGCATCATCAAAATCTGTACCGCGATGCATCGTGCAGCGGTTATCCCACATCACCAAATCATTCACCCGCCAACGATGCGACAGAACGAATTGCGGTTGTGTTGCGTGCGCAGTCAGTTCTTGAAATAACTTTTCGCTTTCTTCATCTGACATGCCAATCACACGCATCGCGTGAGAAGCCAGATACAAATTACGCCGACCAGTTTCAGGGATTGTTCGCACCATCACTTGTTTGGCCGGCGGCAATGAGGCAAGCTCTTTTGCAGTAAATTCTGTAAATCCAAGTTTTGCCCGCGAATGAAAAATCGAGTGTTCCACGATCATTTTTTCTATCTTAGTTTTCGTCGAGGCAGGCAACGCATCGTAGGCTGCGCGCATATCAGCAAACTCTGTGCGTCCACCCACTGGAGCAATTGACCGACCGTATAAAAGCGACGTCAAGGCAGGCAAATGCCTGAAGATACTGTCCGTGTGCCACAGCCGATTTGCGAGGCCAGACATACGTTTACGGCTATTCGCAGCCAAAATCTCGTTTTCATCCCCCAGGTTTGAAACGTCAGCAATACGCGTATCGATGCGATATTTTTTTACCTCATCGGCGTAGGTATTGATATTTTGTTCCATCGGACCAAAGACCTCAGCAAAGGCAATATGTTGCGCTGAGGTCAACTCTTGGTTCGGAAAGACTAGAACACTATATTTA
>CAIYCP010000279.1 GCA_903924715.1 uncultured beta proteobacterium | reverse complement strand
CGTACTCAATCACATGGCCCACCGCCCCCGCAGCACCGATTTTTGCAATGATGGCCAGAATAATGTCTTTGCCCGAGACGCCTGGCGCGAGAGTACCGTCGACCGTGATACGCATCGTTTTCGGCCGCCGCTGCCAAAGCGCCTGTGTCGCTACCACGTGCGCGACTTCGCTTGTGCCAATCCCAAACGCAAGTGCACCTAGAGCACCATGCGTTGACGTATGACTATCGCCGCACACCATCAACAAGCCGGGTTGCGTCCACCCTTGCTCTGGCCCGATCACGTGCACGATACCCTGACGTTGGTCTTGCAAACCAACGAATTGAATGCCTGCCGCTTTCGTATCTCGGTCAAGCGACTCAGCCATCGCACGACTTTCGGGATCGGCCAAATCCATTAAATCTCTGCTATTGGTCGGGATGTAATGATCAGGCGTACCGAACGCACGCTCAGGCGTGCGCGCAGTTAGCTTGCGCTGTCTGAGCATCTCAAACGCCGGCGCTGAGCCATCCTGAATCATGTGTGTATCCACAAACATCAGCTCTTGACCATCGTCACGCTCGAGAATGCGATGTCGCGACCAAATTTTTTCGAAGAGCGTTTTAGGTTGTGCTTCTGAACGCATGCTTTGTTTCCATTCAACAGTTTTTAATTAATCTAGGGGGATTACTCTGCTTTAGCACCTGCCAACCGCACGATTTTTTCATAGCGCTGGGTTTCAGACGCAATGTATGCACCAAACTCTTCAGGTGTACCGCCACCAATTTCCGCACCAAAATCAGCCATGCGCTTTTTAAGTTCGGGCGATTTCAAGATCTGATTGAGCTCAGTGTTCAGGCGTTCAATAATTGGTTTGGGTGTGCCGGCGGGCACCATCACGCCATACCAAGACAAGGCGTGTACACCGGGTATACCCAATTCATCGAACGTTGGCGTGTTGGGCAAGGCCGGGTTACGCGCTTTAGAAGCAACCGCCAAAGCGCGAAGCTTGCCGCCCGCAATCAAAGCCAAACACGCAGTCGTATCCAGCATGAAGGAAACATGACCCGCCATCAGATCTGCTTCAGCCGGCGCAGTACCTTTGTAAGGCACGTGTACAACGTCCACACCCGTAGACTGAACAAAGACAATGCCCGCCAGATGCTGTGAAGATCCCACGCCAGCCGAGCCATAATTCAATTTGCCTGGGTTCGCTTTCGCAAGGGCCACAAGGTCTTGCACCGTTTTGACTGGCGAATCTGTTGGCACGACCAGAATGTTTGGAACAGCCGACACGTAAATGACTGGCTCAAAATCTGCCAGCGGATCGAAACCAAGTTTTTTATAGAGATGCACGTTCACCGCATTCGGACTGAGCGATCCCATCAAGATCGAATATCCATCAGGTTTTGCTCGAGCAAACTGTTCGGTCCCGATATTACCCCCCGCACCTGGTTTGTTCTCAATCACAACCGCCTGTCCTAGCGCGGTTGCAAGCGGTTGGGCGATCATGCGCGCAGTCGTATCCACCCCGCCCCCTGGGGGCCAGGGGACAGTAAACCTTAAAGCCTGCGAAGGATATGGTTGAGCCTGACTCAAGACAGACCAACAAACAAGAAGGACACCTAGCCAGATGTTACGCAACATGATTTGTCTCCACACAGGAACATTGCCTGTTAGTTTTTTTAAGACTACCAAAAGAGCCTACCACCAAAAGGCTCTAACAGGTACCCCGTCAACAAATTGATGGCGATCTGGCCTAGGGTGCCTTATGATAAACAAACCATAACAACAACCAAACCAACATCGACCTGAGAGACAGAACATGACGACTATCATTGGGCAAGGCAATTTTAAATATCGCGTCGCCGAGGGCTGGGGCAAGCTTCCTGAAGGTTGGAAATTTGGCGACGTCGCTGCGGTCGGGATTGATCGCCAGGATCGCGTCTATGCCTTTAATCGCGGAGAGCACCCCATGGTGGTGTTTGATCGTGAAGGTAACTTTTTAAACTCGTGGGGCGAAGGCGTGTTCAAACGCGCTCACGGCGTACAAATGGGCCCAGACGATACGATTTACCTGACCGACGACGGTGATCACACGGTTCGCAAGTGCACGCTCGATGGAAAAATCTTGCTTGAGATCGGTTTGCCCGGCCAAGCCTCGCCCTATATGAGCGGCAAGCCATTTAACCGCTGCACACACACCGCCCTGTCCCCCGAGGGCGATATTTATGTGTCAGACGGCTATGGCAATTCGCGTGTACACAAATACAGCCCAGACGGAAAATTATTATTTTCGTGGGGCTCGCCCGGCACAGATCCTGGTCAGTTCAACATCGCCCACAATATTTTGTGCGACACCAACGGTTTGGTCTATGTTGCCGATCGCGAAAATCACCGCATCCAGATTTTTAATGGAAAAGGAAAGTACGAAGGACAATGGGGCAACATGCATCGGCCTTGCGGGCTGTTCCTAACCGGTGGCAAGTGCCCACTTTGCTATGTGGGTGAGCTTGGCCCACATCTGCCCGTAAATAGAAACATGCCCAACACCGGACCGCGCGTCAGCATTTACGACTTGTCAGGCAATTTACAAGCACGGGTCGCCGCCGAAGAGCCTCACGGCACCGGCGTGGGTCAATTTATTGCGCCCCATGGCATGGCCGTCGATAGTCACGGCGACATGTACGTCGGCGAAGTTGCCTATACCTCTTGGCCGGCCTCGTATCCCACCACCCCAAAACCTGACTACATTCGATGTCTACAAAAATTCGTCAAAATCGAGTAAGCAAAAATATGACCGTGTTCACTTAAGGCTGCTGCCTTACCTCATGTGAATACGGTCAGCCACAATCACAAACTCGAGTTGCTCGATATCTTTTACCGAGGTCTTGGGAATCGTGAAGGTAGCTTTGCTCCAGCTTGCCGGCCTTAACGTCTCAGTCAGGCTAAATTCTTTTTGTAACCCTGCGCCCCATGTTGCATTGACTTTAAAACCATGAAAGGCCATGTTCGAGGGATTGCCAATACTCAAGGTCACTCTTAGATCACTAGTCGTCGCAACGATGCTGTCAAGCGACACCAATAACGTACCCAGGTTTGTATCGAGCCGTTTGTAAATCCGAGGGCGTCTAGGATCAAATACCGCTGAATGATATGACGCTTTGCTTGTGCTTAAGGCTTCAACCTCGGCTTCAAGCTCAGTGACCTTTTGGTTTAAAGAGATGATCTCTTTACCTAACACCTCTTGTGTTGCCGTCAACGCCTTTTTGTATTCAATCAACACACTCTCAGTCGACTGTTTATAACTGTCGAGCGTTTTTTGGATATCAGCAATGCTTTGGACATTTTGATTTAAGACCATCACGTCTTTACCTAAAATCTCTTGCACTGCCAACAGGGTCTTTTTATTGTCGGCTAACTCTTTCGCGGTCGACAACTTGAACTGGTCAAGCGACTGATTCGTATCGGCAGAGTCTTTGCAACCTGCCAACCCAAAGAACAGTGCAAAAATCACAAAGAACGCGGGCAAAAATCTTGAACTCACAGTACGACTCCCAAAAGGAGATGGATGATCAAGGCGACGCCATTGAGATTGAACAGCCTGCATCAATTTAATCAGGCAAAAAAACTGGGGATCACCGCTCACGCGGGGAACAAAGGATCATTTTAGCGACAAACGACAAACGAACAAGCGATCGACCGCCCTCGTCTAAAAATTGTACGTTTGGATTGCAGGGTGTTTAAGCAATCTATAGCCTCTTGGGCCTATTGATCGCTGATGCGGTTGCTAGACGCGTTTTTTGATCAGCCAATACAGGCCAACGG
>CAIYCP010000278.1 GCA_903924715.1 uncultured beta proteobacterium | reverse complement strand
TGCGGGTGGTGCGCAAGGGGGGAGGAACACGGGTGTTGCTACTTTGTGGTGCTGGAACACGGGGTGTTAGCTATTGCTGACCGGTAACCCACACCCAACTGGGTACTAGCCACCTTCGGGTGGCTTTTTAACGCTCGAGCAGAATCGTTTGAGCAAAATACAGTGCATAGGTCTGCACAACGAAGCCGTCGATTTACGGGGGTGGGGGTATGGTGGGGTGTCGGTTGGCTGAAATCGACAAGGGGTGGGGCATCACTGCGGCCAACCAAAGGTGGCTAAGAGCGACCGACCCCATCCCGCAAGCAACCAGCAGTCGTGTTGAATTCCACTTGACTTGATATCAAGCGAATATTCTTGGGTATGCTTTTGGGTATGTAGCAATAAAAATCGCCCTAATATGCGCACATTCATTGACTATCTGGCGGAGAGGGTGGGATTCGAACCCACGGTGGATTTGCACCCACGCCTGATTTCGAGTCAGGTACATTCGACCACTCTGCCACCTCTCCGGTGTGTGCAATTGGGGGAACAATCGCGGATGTCACGGCAAAAGCGCCACACCCTAGTCAAGGAGGCAATTCTAGCAGAAACAGGGTTAAGCCGCTAAACTCAGGTGGCTGTTAGTGTTACCCATCCCGCCCTTGTTTTGTAGAGACTACCGCTATGCTCTTTGTTCTATCACCGGCAAAAAAACTTGACTACGACTCGGCGTTGCCGACTCAAGTGCATACGCAACCGCTCTTTGTAAAAGAAGCGGCGCAGCTCATCAAAGTGTTGAAAACGCAATCGACCGCCGAGGTCGCCGCCTTAATGGACTTAAGTGACGCGTTGGCACAACTGAATGTGGATCGCTACGCTTCTTGGAAAACGACGTTTACCCAAAAGAATGCGCGTCAAGCGGTGTTGGCGTTTAACGGTGATGTCTATGAGGGTATGGACGCAGCGACCCTAAAAGAAAAAGACTTACAGTGGGCGCAAGACCATGTTGCGATATTGAGTGGCCTGTATGGCGTGTTGCGACCACTTGATTTGATGCAACCCTATCGCCTTGAAATGGGCACCAAACTTAAAAACCCAAGTGGTGCAACCTTATATGCTTTTTGGCAGAAGACGATTGCGCCGTACCTAAACGAGCGTTTGGCCAAAGAAAAAAATCCTATCGTCGTGAACCTGGCTTCTGAAGAATATTTCAAAGCGGTTGACCTAAAAGCCTTGAACGCACGTATTGTTCAGTGCGTGTTTCAAGACGGTAAAAACGATGTCTATAAAGTCGTGAGCTTTCATGCAAAACGCGCGCGAGGTCTGATGGCCCGTTATGCGATCGAGAAGCGCGTCACTAAGCCCGAAGATTTAACAAAATTTGACACTGAGGGTTACGCTTACGTTGCGAGTTTGTCGACTGACGACAAACTCGTCTTCCGGCGTGCGGGTTAACGGATGTGCCAATAGCGCGTCGCCGCGTTGGCTTTCTTAAATCATCGACCAACCGTGGCTCACGACAATCGATTGTCCGGTCAGCGCATTGGTCTCGAAACCCGCTAAAAACGCCACCGTATTGGCGATATCTGCGGTAGTGGTGAATTCACCATCGACGGTCTCTTTTAAAAACACATTTTTGATGACATCTTCTTCACTCATGTTGAAGAGGGCGGCCTGTTCAGGGATTTGTTTTTCTACGAGCGGGGTGCGAACAAAACCTGGACACACAACGTTGGTACGCACGCCGCGCGGACCGCCTTCTTTTGCGATGGCGCGCGCCAGACCAAGCAGGGCGTGCTTCGCAGTAATGTAGGCGGATTTCAATTTTGAAGCCTGATGCGAATGGACCGAGCCCATATAAATAATGGAGCCACCCCGACCGCTGTCATACATGTGTTTGATTGCGGCCTTCGTGGTCAAAAATGATCCATCCACATGAATGGCCATCACTTTTTTCCAGTCGGCGTACGGAAAATCTTCGATGGGATGAATAATTTGTATCCCTGCATTCGAGACCAAAATATCAATGCTGCCAAACTCGGTGACTGCACGATTAACACCCGCATTCACGGCTTCTTCATCTGTGACGTCCATCACAACGCTAATGGCTCGTCCGCCATGCTTCACAATTTCTGCGACTACCAAGTTTGATGCCGCAGGGTTTAAATCTGCAACGACCACTGCTGCACCTTGACGGGCCAGGGTAAGCGCGCATTCGCGACCAATACCGCTTGCAGCACCAGTGACTAGCGCAACTTTATCTTTAACTGACATATCAAGCTCCTAAAAATAGATCGAAATCGTTTGTATTTAAGCCTTAGTGTAAGACGTACGCTCGAATTTAAAAAGTACGTGGCCTCAAGATGACACTGCAACCTGCTGCCCTTCGTTTACACGCAAGAAGGCCTGAGTATGCAGGACATTCATCTCGGCATTGAGTAGTGTGATTGAACGGTGTAGTTGCTTAAGCGGATAGGTCAACGTCGGAAAATTTCCGTCAAGCAGGGATTTCGGTACGGCGGGAGAAGGTTGGTCGGGCGCGGGTAGCAGCTGCGGTAACAACGCGTTTAAAAATTCAGTGCTTGCAACGGGAATCTGTGGCAGACCGAGCAGCACGGCAGTGACCGCCGCGATTTGAGACGAGAGCATGTGA
>CAIYCP010000277.1 GCA_903924715.1 uncultured beta proteobacterium | reverse complement strand
GGATTTTGCAGCAATGGCCCATACGCTCCCCGCATTGCCTTACGCTATCGACGCTTTGGCACCCACCATTTCAAAAGAAACACTTGAGTTTCATCATGGTAAGCATCATCAAACCTATGTCACCAACCTGAATAATCTGATTCCAGGCACAGAGTTTGAAAGTGCTTCACTCGAAGAAATTGTTAAAAAATCTTCAGGTGGTATTTTTAATAATGCAGCCCAGATCTGGAATCACACCTTTTACTGGAACTCGTTGGCACCTGCGTCTGGCGCTGAGCCGAGCGGCAAATTGGCTGCGGCCATTAATGCAAAATGGGGCACTGTTGCCGCGTTTAAAGAGGCCTTTAACAAGTCTGCTGCTGGCAATTTTGGTTCGGGCTGGACTTGGTTAGTGAAAAAGCCCGATGGCTCACTCGATATCGTGAACACCAGCAATGCCGCGACACCACTGACAACGACCGATGTGCCTTTGCTGACCTGTGACGTTTGGGAACATGCTTATTACATCGATTACCGTAACGCACGTCCAAAGTACCTCGAAAGTTTCTGGACGCTTGCTAACTGGGCCTTCGCAGCAAAAAATTTGGGCTAAGTCGCCTGGGTTTTAAAAAAGCCGACCTGAGGGTCGGTTTTTTTTGGGCTACATTAATGGTCGAAGCAGTCAGCCCAAAAATTTCATCCAAGGATCTTTGCCATGTCTATTGAAGCGTTCATCTGCGATGCCTTACGAACTCCTTTCGGTCGCTACGCGGGCTCGCTCGCGACGGTGCGCCCAGATGATTTGGCTGCGGTGCCCATTCGCGCGCTCGCTGAACGCAACCCCCAAGTCAAGTGGGAAGAGCTCGATGATGCTTTGATGGGTTGTGCCAATCAGGCAGGGGAAGACAATCGCAATGTGGCCCGTATGGCGACGCTGCTAGCGGGTTTGCCGGTTCAGGTGCCGGGTGGCACCATTAATCGCTTGTGCGGCTCTGGGATGGATGCCGTGGGCACTGCCGCCCGTGCGATTCGCTCAGGTGACGCGTCGTTCATGTTGGCCGGTGGCGTCGAAAGTATGTCTCGCGCACCTTTTGTCATGGGTAAGGCTGATTCGGCCTTTTCGCGCAACGCGTCGATTTTCGACACGACAATCGGTTGGCGTTTTGTGAACCGGTTGATGAAAGCAAAGTACGGCGTTGACTCAATGCCTGAAACTGCAGAAAACGTCGCAGATCAATTCAAAGTGTCGCGCGAAGACCAAGATATTTTTGCGATGGCGAGTCAAGAGAAAACGGCTGCTGCGCAAAAGTCGGGTTTCTTTGATGACGAAATTGCAGTGGTCTCGATTCCGCAAAAAAAGGGCGATCCGCTGGTCGTGAGCCGTGACGAACATCCTCGCCAAACGAGCCTTGAGGCACTTGCAAAATTAAAAGGCGTGGTACGCGAAGGCGGTTCAGTGACAGCCGGAAATGCGTCGGGCGTCAACGATGGTGCGGTGGCGATGTTGCTGGCAAGCGAAGCGGGCGCTAAACGCCAGGGGCTCACGCCACGCGCGCGCGTGGTTGCGATGGCCACGGCAGGGGTCGAACCACGCATTATGGGTGTTGGTCCTGCGCCTGCGACCTTGAAGGCGTTGGCGCTGGCGGGGCTATCGCTTGAGCAGATGGATGTGATTGAGTTGAATGAAGCGTTCGCGGCTCAAGGCTTGGCCGTGACGCGCATGTTGGGACTCGCTGACAATGATCCGCGTGTAAATCCGCATGGTGGGGCGATTGCGCTCGGGCACCCACTGGGTGCGAGTGGCGCTCGGCTTGTGATGACCGCCGTGCATCAATTGCACGCGACTGGAGGCCGCTATGCCCTTTGTACGATGTGTATCGGTGTCGGTCAAGGAATCGCAATGGTCCTTGAGCGGGTCTAGTACGTTTTCTGGTACTTGAAGGTAGCGGGGGTTATTGAATTCCCGCTATTTTTTTACCCGCAATAATCCCACGTTTCGCAAACCAGCCTTGCTCCATCTCGAGCGTAAAGCGTACGGGCGCTGTCGAACAATGTGAGTTTTCGGTCATGGGTGCCATATCGGCAATATTGGTGATGGTGCCATCATCCGAAATAAATGCGATCGACAAGGGTATTAGCGTATTGCGCATCCAAAAGCACTGCACACTGGGTTGCTCAAAGATAAACAACATGCCATGGTTGGGGGCGAGCTCTTTGCGAAACATGAGCCCGCGCGAGCGCTGTGCGTCATTGCTCGCGACCTCAGCCTGAATTAAATGCATGCCAGCAGTGAGCTGTTTCGTGGGTAAGGGTGCGCTAGGTGGCCCACCCTGGCTTGAGGCCGCTATTGGATATGCCAAGAGGTTACCCACGCAAATAAACAGCGCAGCTAACCGCCTGCGCTGCTTCAGAAGCACGAACATGTTTTGCATCTCTACAACCTAAGGGGTTATTCACCCCCCTAGTTTAAGCTGCAGTTATATTTGTGGCTTGCTTGCCCTTTGGGCCCTGAGTCACTTGAAAAGCCACTTTTTGGCCTTCTTTCAGGGTTTTAAAGCCATTCATTTCAATGGCTGAAAAATGGGCAAAAAGATCTTCGCCGCCGTCATCGGGTGTCACGAAGCCAAAGCCTTTTGCATCGTTAAACCATTTTACTGTGCCGGTAACTTTTGGGCCGTTATTTGTATCTGAGTCTGACATTCCGCCTGCCTCTTTATGCAATGTATAACCTGAACGAAAGCCCAATGATTTTTTGACTTAATATCATGGTTCTTTCGGCGTTTCTAAACCCAAATTTTCTTGAGTATGGCGAGATATTGAGCAGAATTATGCAAGCCGTCAAGTCCTGAAACCCAAACCAAGGGTAATACTGGATACGAAAGTGCCGAATGTGTATCAAAAATGATTCTTTTAGACTGGACGTTGCGACCTGATTATGCCTACCCGCGTTTCTCTTCCCCCAGATCTTGTTGTAGAAAAGCTCACCGCAAAAACGGCACCTCCGCCGATGTTTAAGGTCATCCTTCTCAACGACGATTACACCCCTATGGAGTTCGTGGTGCATGTTCTTGAAAAGTTCTTTGGCAAGACCTCGGATGAGGCCTACAGGGTCATGTTGCAGGTTCACCACGAAGGCAAGGGCGTCTGCGGGGTTTATCCGCACGACATTGCCGCAAGCCGCGTGTCACAAGTCTCCCAGTACGCGCGCGCGCGCCAGCATCCGTTGCAGTGCGTTTTAGAGCCCGCTGACGATGCATAATTGTATTTAGTATGAACCCAGAAAAGCACAGGCCTAAAAGGTTTGTTATTTGTTGTATCGATTGCGCCGTGAAAAGCATAGAATATGTTTTAACGGCGTCTCTGACGGATGAAGGACGGAGGAATTGTGATTTCGCAAGAGCTTGAAGTAAGCCTACATATGGCGTTTGTCGAGGCACGTTCAGCTCGCCACGAATTTATTACGGTCGAGCACCTGCTGCTTTCGCTTCTGGATAATGCCTCGGCGATCGAGGTGTTGAAAGCCTGTGTGGCCAACGTAGACGAACTGCGTTCGCATTTACGTAAGTTTGTGACCGACAATACCCCCGTGATTCCCGCCGGAAATGAGGTCGATACGCAGCCCACGCTCGGTTTTCAGCGGGTGATTCAGCGCGCGATTATGCACGTATCCTCGGGTGGCTCTTCTAAAAAAGCTGTCACAGGTGCAAATGTATTGGTTGCAATCTTTGGCGAAAAAGAATCGCACGCCGTGTATTACCTGCAGCAGCAGGGAATCTCGCGCTTAGATGTCGTCAACTTTTTGTCTCATGGCATCAGCAAGTCCACGGGCGGTGAAGCGCCTGCCGCGAAAGAGGCCCCAGGTAATGGTGATGAGCAAGGCGCAGAGGCACGTCAGTCTCCGCTTGATCTATATGCTCAAGATTTGAATGCGGCGGCTAACGCGGGTCGTATTGATCCGCTGATCGGACGCGAGTACGAGGTCGAACGCGTGATTCAGACTTTATGTCGCCGGCGTAAAAATAATCCGCTTTTGGTAGGCGAAGCTGGTGTGGGTAAAACCGCCATTGCCGAAGGTCTGGCCTATCGGATTACACGCAGCGAAGTGCCTGAGGTGTTGCAAGACGCGCAGGTGTTTTCACTAGATATGGGCGCCTTGCTCGCAGGTACTAAGTATCGCGGCGATTTTGAACAGCGTCTCAAAGGCGTACTCAAGCAATTGCGTAATAATCCTCAGGCGATTTTGTTTATTGACGAGATCCACACCCTGATTGGTGCGGGTTCTGCTTCGGGTGGCACACTAGATGCCTCGAACCTACTCAAACCGGCGCTGTCTTCGGGCCAGTTACGCTGCATTGGTGCAACCACCTACACAGAGTTTCGCGGGGTGTTTGAAAAAGATGCTGCGTTGTCTCGACGTTTTCAAAAGGTTGATGTGCCCGAGCCAAGTGTGGCCCAAACCATTCAGATCTTGCGCGGCCTGAAAGGGCGCTTTGAAGAGCACCATGGGGTCAAGTACTCGGGTGCTGCACTCACTGCCGCCGCCGAGTTGTCTG
Organism: uncultured beta proteobacterium; assembly: GCA_903924715.1. GTDB lineage: Bacteria > Pseudomonadota > Gammaproteobacteria > Burkholderiales > Burkholderiaceae_B > Zwartia. The sequence continues at coordinate 503 of CAIYCP010000277.1, read as the reverse complement.
CGCGCCACATCAACGATCGTCATCTGCCAGATAAAGCAATTGATGTCATTGATGAAGCGGGTGCTGCGCAAAGGTTATTACCCCGTTCGAAGCAAAAGAAAGTGATTGGTAAAACCGAGATTGAAACGATCGTTTCAAAAATCGCGCGTATTCCGCCTCAGTCTGTCTCGAGCGATGATCGTAGCAAGTTGGCTACGCTCGAGCGCGATTTAAAGACGGTCGTTTACGGACAAGACGGTGCCATCGATGTACTGGCCTCGGCGATCAAAATGGCACGCTCTGGTCTGGGTCGCCCTGAAAAACCGATTGGCGCTTTCCTGTTTTCAGGTCCGACGGGTGTGGGTAAGACTGAAGTTGCGCGACAGTTGGCCTTTACCTTGGGCATTGAGTTGTTGCGCTTTGATATGTCCGAGTACATGGAGCGTCACACCGTCTCGCGTTTGATTGGTGCGCCCCCAGGCTATGTCGGGTTCGATCAAGGTGGTTTGTTAACCGAAGCGATT
>CAIYCP010000276.1 GCA_903924715.1 uncultured beta proteobacterium | reverse complement strand
ATCTTTCTCAGCCAAAGAGTATTGGATGGCTCGCAGCGCACGGCGCCAACCCATTTTCAAGAAGGATGGCTTTTCAAAAACAAAACCTGCTGACGTGACCGACGTCAACGCCCGAGATATCTCTTAAACTCGCCCAGTCATGATAAATGCTCCCGTGCGCGCAATCAGTTTATTTGAACTGTTTAAAGGCTTCGCAACCATCGGCCTACTAGGCTTTGGTGGGGTGGCCGTCATGGCGCGCCACGTGATCGTTGAAAAGTATCACTGGCTCACCGACAAAGAATACGCAACGATCCTGGGCATGGGGCAAGTTTTACCCGGCGCCAATGTTGTCAATGCCTCGGTCATCATCGGCGACCGGTTTCAGGGGCCCAAAGGTTCTATCGTCTGTGTGCTGGGCATCATGGTGCTACCGATTCTGATTCTGCTGGTGTTCGCCCTGCTGTACGACAAGTTTGGTCAACTGCCTGCAGTCAGCGTCGCGCTGACGGGTGCTGGTGCCGCAGCCGCAGGGATGGTGCTGGCCACCGGCCTCAAAATGGCGATCAAAGTCAAACTGGGCGTCGCCGGATGGCTCATCATTGGGCTCGCAGTTTCAGGGATTTTGATCTTGCGCCTGCCCTTGGTCTATGTAGTGTTGGCGCTCATTCCCACCGCCATTGTGATCACAGCATGGTTAGGTAAAAAATGAACGAACCCAGTGTTTTGGGTCAATTGGCCCGCAGCTTTGCAATGATTTCGCTGATTGCCATTGGTGGTATCAATGCAGTGCTGCCCGCGCTGCGCCATGTCGTCGTTGACTCGATGCGCTGGATGGACGATGCGACCTTTATGCAATTGTTTGCGGTCACACAGATCACTCCCGGCCCCAATGTCGTGATCGTCAGCTTGGTAGGTTGGCAAGTCGCCGGGTTTAGCGGGCTCTTAGTCGCCACCCTTGCAATGCTGCTGCCTGCCTGTTTACTGGCTTTTTTAATCGGGCGCATTGCCAACCGGCTCGAAGGTTCGAAAGGCTTGCGCCTGACGCAAACGGCGCTGGTTCCCGTCGCGATCGGCCTGATCCTGGCCGGGGGTCTCGACCTCAGTCAGGCCGCCTATCGTGGCTGGCTGACGCCTCTGATCGTGGCGGCCAATGTTGCCGGGATTCTTTTTACAAAGCTCAATCCTGTTTGGGGATTGCTTGCTAGCGCGCTAGTCGCCTTAGCCGCGCATTATTCAGGCCTATTTGTATTGGCCTAAGCCCGCGGGCGTTTGACTCGGCCAGTTCGCCGCATTCCGTTAAACTTGGTAGCTTGACTCTTTCGTTAGCACCCGCCATGTCCCGCACCCTGTTCGTCACGACCGCCCTACCCTACGCCAATGGTTCGTTTCATATTGGCCACATCATGGAATACATCCAGGCTGATATCTGGGTGCGCGCGATGCGTATGGCTGGCCACACAGTGCATTTTGTCGGCGCTGATGACACGCACGGTGCGCCCATCATGCTCAAGGCCGAGGCAGAAGGCATCACCCCTAAAGAACTGGTCGCCCGGATCGCAGCCGAACGCCCGCAATATTTACAAGGCTTTCACATTGAGTTCGATCACTGGCACTCAACAGACTCGGCTGAAAACGTTGAGTTGTCGCAGGATATCTACCGCAAACTGCGTGATGCCGGTCTGATTAATACCCGCGAAATTGAGCAGTTCTATGATCCAGTCAAGGGCATGTTCTTGGCCGATCGTTACATCAAAGGCGAATGCCCCAAGTGCCACGCTAAAGATCAGTATGGTGACTCCTGTGAAGTGTGTGGCGCCGTTTACGCCCCCACAGATTTAATCGAGCCCTACTCAACACTCACGAAAGCACGGCCCATACTCAAAACCTCTGAGCACTACTTTTTTCAGCTGTCCGACCCGCGCTGCGTGCAGTTTTTGCAAGAATGGACAACGGGAAGCAATGCGCAGGGCAACAAGCACCTGCAGGCTGAGGTCTTAGCAAAAACGCGTGAATGGCTCGGTAGCGGCGACGAGAAAGCCAACCTCGGTGATTGGGACATCTCACGAGACGCCCCTTATTTTGGAATTGAAATCCCAGATGCCCCAGGTAAATATTTCTATGTTTGGCTTGACGCACCGGTCGGCTATCTTGCCTCACTGAAGTCTTACTGCACCAAAGTGGGCCTTGATTACGAAGCCTTAATCGATCCTAACAGCACCACCGAACAAGTGCACTTTATCGGCAAAGATATTGTGTACTTTCACGCGTTATTTTGGCCCGCCACCTTAAAGTTTTCAGGTCGCAAAACACCTGATCAACTCAATGTGCACGGCTTTATTACCGTGAGCGGCGAAAAAATGTCAAAGAGCCGTGGTACCGGCATCTCGCCCTTACGCTACCTTGAAATCGGCATGAATGCTGAATGGATGCGTTACTACATTGCCGCTAAGCTCAACGCACGCGTTGAAGATATTGACTTTAATCCGGACGATTTCATCGCCAGAGTAAACAGTGACTTAGTAGGAAAATACGTCAACATCGCGAGTCGCGCCGCGAACTTCATCAGCAAATATTTTGAGGGGCAGCTGTCTTACCCTCATGATGCGGCGACCTTAAGTCAGCACTGGGTGCAGGCTGCAGACCGTATTCGCAGTGATCTTGAAGCACGCGAGTTTGGCCGAGCGATTCGCGAGATCATGGCCCATGCCGATCAAATTAATCAAGCCTTTGATGCAGCACAACCTTGGTTGATCGCAAAAACACTGGCAGAGGCTGACGCCTCGCAGCGACTTGCACTGCAGCACATCTGCTCAGCTGCGCTTGCTGGATTCAAGGCCTTATCGGTCATGCTCACGCCGATTTTGCCAACCCTTGCACAACGTGTCGCCCTTGAACTTTTCGGACAAACTAAAAGCTTTGTCTGGGCCGACGCCGGCGTCCTTCCTCAGCAAATCAATCCCTTCAAACATCTGATGCAACGCGTCGAGCCCGGCATGTTAGACAACCTCTTTGAGCCCAGCGCTGACGTAGCCGAGGCGCCAGCTCCAGCCGCACTGATACCCGGCGGCGAACCCCTTGCGCCGACCATCAGCATTGATGATTTTGTAAAAATCGATCTGCGCGTTGCGCTGATCGTCAATTGCGAACAAGTAGAAGGTTCGACAAAATTATTAAGGCTGACGCTTGATGTTGGTGAAGGCCGCTTGCGTAATGTGTTTTCTGGCATCAAATCTGCCTACACCCCAGAGCAATTAATTGGTCGCCTGACGGTCGTGGTGGCCAACCTGGCGCCGCGCAAAATGAAATTTGGCGTCTCTGAAGGCATGGTTTTGGCAGCGAGCCATTTTGACGAAAAAGTCGATACCGGCATCTATGTGCTCGACCCTGCGTCAGGGGCGAAACCGGGCATGCGGATTCATTGAGGTTAGGACTGGAGCGGGTGATGGGAATCGAACCCACGCCTGAGGCTTGGGAAGCCGCCGTTCTGCCATTGAACTACACCCGCT